>NZ_JAIUKC010000009.1:0-33940 GCF_020177435.1 Saccharopolyspora sp. 7B
CGCGGGGGGGCCGGGGGGGGGGCCCCCCGGCCGGTTCCACCGGGCGCCGGGCGGTGTCCCCGGGGGGGCGGGGGGGGGGCGGCCCCCCGGGGCCCCCCCCGCCCCCTCCTCCGTTCCGGGTGCTCACTCCGCGCCGGAAGCGGCCTCGGCTTCTTCGTCGTACCGGGCGATCTCGATCAGGTTGCCGTCGGGGTCGCGCAGGTACAGCGAGGTGATCGGGCCGGATGTTCCGGTGCGCCCGACCGGGCCCTCCTCGATGCGCACGTCGTTGGCCCGCAGGTGCTCCTGCACTTCGCTGATGGGCTGCTCGGTGACGAAGCAGAGGTTGGCCGAACCGGGCACCGGGTGCGTCGCGGTGGGCTCGACCAGCTCGCTGGCGGCGTGCAGCTTGATGGTCTGCTGACCGAAGCTCACCGCACGCCGGTCACCGGGGAAGGTCACCGTGCGCATCCCGAGGATGCGCTCGTAGAACTCTGCCGCCCGATCGACATCGGCCACGGTGAGCACCAAGTGGTCCACTCTGTCGATGTTGATCATTTTCCTCCTCCGGGAACTCCGCCCCGGGTCCGCCGTGCGCGCCGCGCGCCGGCTCGTCGGCATCCGCTGTTCCGCGAAGTAGGCAGGCTATCCCGGCTGTCACCCGAAAGGTCCAACAGGGGCCCGCCTCGTTCACGTTCCGGCCATCTCAGTGGCTGGGACGCCCGCGGCGCCGGAGAATGATCGTTCCGTGATCGAGCCGCAATCTCCGCAGCTCCGAGAGCATGCCGCCGGCATATGCCAACGGTGAGGGCGTCGCCCGCCGCGCGACGGCCGACGCCTCCCGCCGTGCACTCAGTGTGCGGCCGAGTCCCAGGAACGGCCCGCGCCCACCGACACTTCCAGCGGTACCTCCAGCGGGTAGGCCGAGCCCATCTGCTCCCGCACGATCCGCTCCACCTCGGCGCGTTCCCCGTCGACCAGTTCGATGATCAGTTCGTCGTGCACCTGCAGCAGCATCCGCGACCGCAGGCCCGCCTCGGCGAGGGAGCGGTGCACGCCCAGCATCGCCACCTTGATGATGTCGGCGGCGCTGCCCTGGATGGGCGCGTTCAACGCCATCCGCTCCGCCATCTCGCGGCGCTGCCGGTTGTCGCTGAGCAGGTCCGGCAGGTAGCGGCGGCGGCCGAGGATCGTCGAGGTGTAGCCGTCCTCCCGCGCCTGCGACACCACCTCGTGCAGGTAGTCCCGCACCCGGCCGAAGCGGGCGAAGTAGGCGTCCATCTGCGCCTTCGCCTCTTCCGCGGAGATCCGCAGCTGCTGGGCCAGCCCGAACGCGGACAGCCCGTACGCCAGCCCGTAGGACATGGCCTTCACCCGGCGCCGCAGCTCCTGGTCCACCTCGCCGATCGGCACCCCGAACGCTTGCGAGGCCACGAAGTTGTGCAGGTCCTCACCGGAGCGGAACGCCTCGATGAGCCCTTCGTCGCCGGACAGGTGCGCCATGATGCGCATCTCGATCTGGCTGTAGTCGGCGGTCAGCAGCTCCGAGTACCCGGAGCCGACCACGAACACCTCGCGGATCCGGCGCCCCTCCTCGGTGCGGATCGGGATGTTCTGCAGGTTCGGGTCCGTCGAGGACAACCGGCCGGTGGCGGCGATGGTCTGGTTCAGCGTGGTGTGGATGCGCCCGTCGTCGGCGACGGACTTCACCAGGCCCTCCACCGTGGTCTTGAGCCGGGTCGCGTCGCGGTGCTCCAGCAGGTGCTGCAGGAACGGGTGCTGCGTCTTCTCGAACAGGCCCTGCAGCGCGTCGGCGTCGGTGGTGTAGCCGGTCTTGGTGCGCTTCGTCTTCGGCATGCCCAGCTCGTCGAACAGCACCACCTGCAGCTGCTTCGGCGACCCGAGGTTGATCTCCCTGCCGATGACGTCGTAGGCCTCCTGCGCGGCCTGCTTGACCCGGCCCGCGAAGTGCGCGCCGAGCTCGTCGAGCAGGTCGGCGTCCACAGCGATGCCCGCGGCCTCCAGCTCGTCGATGACGGCCAGCAGCGGCAGCTCCAGGTCGGTGAGCAGGCCGCGGCTGTCGATGCGCCCCAGCTCGGTGTCCAGCGCGTCCGCGAGCTCACCGACCGCGCGGGCCTTCACGAGTTCGGTGTTGGCGGCGTCGGCCTTGTCCTGCTCCTCGTCGGCGAGCAGCGACAGCTGGCCGTCGCCGCCCTCGTCCTCGGCGCGCAGCTCCCGCTGCAGGTAGCGCACCACCAGGTCCGGCAGGTCGAAGGACCGCTGGCCGGGGCGCACCAGGTAGGCGGCGAGCGCGGTGTCGCTGGTCAGCCCGGCGAGCGTCCAGCCGCGGCCGCGCAGCGCGTGCAGCGGGCCCTTCACGTCGTGCGCGGCCTTCGGCAGCGCCGGGTCGGCCAGCCACTCCCCCAGCGCCTTGTCGTCGTCCGCGTTGAGCTCGGTCACGTCCACGAAGGCCCCGGTGCCGTCGGCGTCGGCCAACGCGATGCCGGCCAGGTCACCGGCGCCGGTCGTCCAGGTGCCGCTGAACGCGAGCCCGACGCGGCGGCCGTCCCGGGCGTGCCGGTCGAGCCACCCGGCGAGCTCACCGGTGTCCAGCGCGCCGCCGGAGACCTCGAAACCGTCCTCCACCTCGGGTTCGGCGGCGGACAGCGTGCTGAACAGCCGCTCCCGCAGCACCCGGAACTCCAGGTCGTCGAACAGCTTGTGCACCGCGTCCCGGTCCCACTGGGCCAGCACCAGGTCGTCCGGGGTGACCCCGAGCGGCACGTCGTGCTCCAGCTGGGTCAGCTCCCGGTTCAGCTGCACGGACGCGAGGTTGGTCCGCAGCGCCTCGCCCGCCTTGCCCTTCACCTCGTCGGCGCGGTCGATGAGCCCCGCCAGCGAGCCGAACTGCTGGATCCACTTCGTGACGGTCTTCTCGCCGACGCCCGGGATCTTCGGCAGGTTGTCCGACGGGTCGCCGCGCAGCGCCGCGAAGTCCGGGTACTGCTCGGGCGACAGGCCGTACTTGTCCTCGACGGCCTGCGGCGTGAACCGGGTGAGCTCGGAAACGCCCTTCGTCGGGTACAGCACCGTGACCCGGTCGGTCACCAGCTGGAGCGCGTCGCGGTCGCCGGTGCAGATGGCCACCGAGAAGCCTTCGCCGGTGGCCTGGGTGGTGAGGGTGGCGATGACGTCGTCGGCCTCGTAGTTGTCCTTGCTCAGCACCGGCACCGACAGCGCGCCCAGCACGTCCTGGATCAGGCTGACCTGGCCCTTGAACTCGTCGGGGCTGGCGCTGCGGTTCGCCTTGTAGTCGGCGAACTTCTCGCTGCGGAAGGTCTTGCGGGACACGTCGAACGCGACCGCGAAGTGGGTCGGCTGCTCGTCGCGCAGCAGGTTGATCAGCATCGAGGTGAAGCCGTAGACCGCATTCGTGTGCTGGCCCGTGCCGGTCTGGAAGTTCTCCTTCGGCAGGGCGTAGAACGCTCGGTAGGCCATGGAATGGCCGTCGATCAACAGCAGACGTCGGTCTTCGGAAGCCATCACGTCGCGGGAGTCTAGGCTGAGCCACCGACAGCGCGTGCGGCGAGGCACGAGGAGGGGTGGACCGTGACGGCGACCGAGAACGAGCAGCCCGCGAACGACTCGATGGCGCTGGTGCTGAACCCGGAACCGGGCCAGTTGCAGCACCGGATGGGCATCGAATACCTCGAATACTCACCCGAACGTGTGGTCGCGACGATGCCGGTCGAGGGCAACAAGCAGCCCTACGGACTGCTGCACGGGGGCGCGAACGCGGTGCTGGCCGAATCGGTCGGTTCCATCGCCTCGGCGCTGCACGGGGGAGAAGGCCGGATCGCGGTGGGGCTGGAGCTGTCCTGCACGCACCACCGCTCGGCCACGGAAGGCCTCGTCACCGGCATCGCCACCCCGTTGCACCGGGGCCGCAGCACGGCGACCTACGAGATCGTCATCACCGATGAGCAGGGCAGGCGCACCTGCACGGCACGCCTGACCTGCGTCATCCGCGATCAGCCCGCGGGCTGAGTCACTCCAGGTTCTCGAGCACCGCCTGGGCCACGGCCTTCATCGTGGTCCGGCGGTCCATCGCGGTCCGCTGCAACCAGCGGAACGACTCGGGTTCGGAGAGGTTGTGCTTGCTCATCAGCAGGCCCTTGGCGCGCTCGATCGTCTTGCGCGCTTCGAGGCGCTCGCTGAGGTCGGCGACCTCGGCCTCCAGCGCCTGCACCTCGGTGAAGCGGGACACCGCCAGCTCGACCGCGGGCACCAGGTCGCGCTTCGCGAACGGCTTGACCAGGTAGGCCATCGCCCCCGCGTCGCGCGCCCGCTCCACCAGGTCGCGCTGGCTGAACGCGGTCAAGATCACCACGGGCGCGATGCGCTCGCCCGCGATGTTCGACGCCGCCTCGATGCCGTCCATCTTCGGCATCTTGATGTCCAGGATCACCAGATCGGGCCGCAGCTCCTCGGCCAGCCGCACGGCCTCTTGCCCGTCCCCGGCCTCACCGACGACCTGGTACCCCTCTTCTTTGAGCATCTCCACCAGGTCGAGCCTGATCAGCGCCTCGTCCTCTGCCACGAGCACGCGACGTTCGACGGGCTTGGCCTCGCTTGGGTCCTCGGCAGCCGGCGTGGTCACCGGGTCCTCCTGGGGTAGTTCTGACACGGTCCAGTGCGGTCCCGCACCGGGAAAAACCAGCTTACCGGCCGGGCCCTCCAGCTGAGATGACCAGGGAGGGTGACCATCCCGACACCCGTTTCCGACAGGTCACATCGGCGCGACGCCCACATGGTGGGCGGGCTGCCGGCCAGGCGAACCGAACGGCACCACTGAGGCGTCGGCACCAGCGGACAGGGCAGTTGAAGACACCCGCCCAGACCGCCCCGCCGCCGCGCAGTGATCACCGGTCCGGTAAACTTCGGCTCGCTCAGCCCCCGTAGCCCAATCGGCAGAGGCGGCGGACTCAAAATCCGTACAGTGTCAGTTCGACTCTGACCGGGGGCACCACCGCTCACCAGCGGAAACAACCGAAGATCTGGATCTTGGTCTGGTCCGCTGGGTGTGGCCTTGGGCGAGCATGCTCAAGGCCGTATTGCTGCGCGCTCAAAGTCCCGCGAGCGCGGCCGGGTCCAGGCGCGAGCTGCTGGCTTCCGGGTGGTCGCGCACGCGGGCGTCGATCCGGTCACCGGCAAGCGGGTCTACCTACGCGAGACGATCAAGGGCACGAACGACGCCGCGCGCGAGCGCGCCGAGAAGGCCCTGGCGGAGTTGCTCAACCAGGTCAACGAAACTCAGCGCCGTCGACCGTCGCGCTCCCCCACGCATGGAGCGAGTGGCTGCGCGCCGGTGAGCTGGAAGAGAGCACGCGCCACACGTACGAGGGCTACCTCCGGCGCACCATCCTCCCCGCGCTCGGCGGGACAGCGGTCAACAAGATCAGTGCGCGGATGCTGGAGAGCGTCTACAGCGATCTGCGCCCGCACCCGCTGCGACGGCACGCCGAAGATCGAGAAGCACGCCCGCGACGGCGAGCACGAATGCGCCGAGTCCGGCTGCAAGCCGCACGAGGCGGATCCGAGTCGAGCGTCGCTGTGGGGAGTGCTGAACCGGAGCGGCGGACAGCACACGACGGCTCGCGCCTGCACGTCACCCGGTGACGTACACGATGATGTCCCGTGACGTTTCGAAAGTAGGGGTCAACAGGATCCTTTCGGCTAATGCGTCGGCGGCCCGTCCTCCGCAGACTTCGGGAAACACGTTGGACCACCGGAAGGTTCCCCATCATGAACGGTCGCGCCCGTCGTGACGTCGGCACCACGACATCGAGCACCGCATGAAGGAAGCGGTACTCGACGTCCTGACCACGCTCCTCGGCTCGCCGTGGTGGTACGTCGCCTTGTTCTCCTTCTCGGCGATCGACGGCTTCTTCCCCGTGGTACCCAGCGAGAGCCTCGTCATCACGGCCGGCGTGTTCGCCGCGAACGGGACGACGAACCTCGCCCTGGTCATCGCCGTGTCGGCGGCGGGTGCCGTTCTCGGCGACCACGTCTCGTACTTCGTCGGGCGGTTCGCCGGGGCCAAGCTGCTCAGGCACCTCCGGACCGCCCCCCGACGCCAAGCCGCGTTCGACTGGGCCAGCGGCACTCTCGCGGAGCGCGGCGGGTTGATCCTCGTCATCGCCCGGTACATCCCCGGCGGCCGCACCGTCACCACGCTGACCGCCGGGATGGTCGGTTATCCGCTGTACCGCTTCACCTGCTTCGACCTGCTCGCGGGCGTGAGCTGGGGTGCCTATTCAGGACTGATCGGTTACTCGGGCGGCATCGCCTTCGAGCGCAACCCGATCCTGGGTCTGCTGTTCGGCTTGGGACTCGCCCTGTCGGTCACGGTCCTGGTCGAGGCAGGACGGTGGCTCTACCGGCGCCGCCGCCCCGAGTCGGACGAAGCGGAACCCGAGAGCTCCGACGCGGTGACGTCCTCCCGGTGAAATCAGTCCAAACCCGCGTCGTGCACCAGGATCGCCGCCTGGACCCGGTTGCGGAAGCCGAGCTTGGACAACGACCGGCTCACGTGCGCCTTCACGGTCGCCTCGCTCATGAACAGCTCCCGGGCGATCTCGGCGTTCGACAGCCCTCGTGCCACAGCGCGGATCACGTCGTGTTCACGGGCCGTGAGCACGTCCAGCCGCCGGCGGAACTTCTCGACCTCCGACTGCTCGGTTTCGGCGAAGGTCGTCAGCAGCCTCTTGGTCACCGTGGGCGAGAGCATCGCGCTCCCGGCCGCGACGGTGCGCACCGCACCGAGCAGGTCCCGCGGCTCGGTGTCCTTGAGCAGGAATCCGACCGCGCCCGCGCGCAGGGCCCGGTGCACGTAGTCGTCCAGGGCGAAGGTCGTGAGCATGATGATCTTGGGCGGATCGGCGCGGCGCTGGAGTTCCTCCGACGCGGCGAGTCCGTCCATGGTCGGCATGCGGACGTCCATGAGCACGACGTCCGGCCGGTGCCTGGCGACGGCGTCCACGGCTTCCCTGCCGTCCCCGGCCTCGCCGACCACCTCGACGTCCTCGGCCGGATTGAGGATCAAGCGCAGGCCGGTACGCACCAGCGTCTCGTCGTCGACGAGCAGGACCCGAATCACGCAACCCCCTCAACCACTTCGCCCCGCGTCCGAACACCGAGGGTATCCCGTCACGTACGCGGCGAGGCCACCTCGTCATCATCCCATCCACGCCCTGACCGCCGTGTACCACGCCACGAATCCGATCCTTCCACCTGACGCCATCCACTCGCCCAGCCCTGTCCGATCCGACGACACAGCACGGAGATTCCATGATCACGGTGCACGACGTGACGAAGCGTTACGGAAGCACGACCGCTGTCCAAGACCTGACCTTCGAGGTAAGTCCAGGGCAGGTCACCGGGTTCCTCGGCCCGAACGGGGCCGGTAAGTCGACCACCATGCGGATGATCCTCGGCTTGGACCGGCCGACTTCCGGCGAGACCCGGATCAACGGCAGCACCTACGCCGCGCTACGCGATCCGCTGCGCGAGGTGGGAGCGCTGCTCGACGCACGCGCGTTGCACCCGCGCCGGTCCGCACGCGACCACCTGCTCGCGATGGCGCGGAGCAACGCCATCCCGGCCGGTCGCGTCGACGAGGTGCTCGACACCGTCGGCCTCACCGGGGTGGCCTCCCGGCACGCCGGGACGTTCTCACTCGGCATGGGCCAGCGGCTGGGGATCGCGGCGGCGCTGCTGGGCGACCCGCACACCGTGCTGTTCGACGAACCCGTCAACGGGCTCGACCCCGACGGCGTGCGCTGGGTGCGCGGCCTCGCGCGCTCGCTGGCCGCCGAAGGGCGCACCGTGTTCGTCTCCAGCCACCTCATGAGCGAGATGCAGCTGACGGCGGATCAACTGATCATCATCGGCCGGGGCCGGTTGATCGCGAACGCACCGATCAACGAGGTCATCAGCTCCACCGAGGAGGAAGCCGCGTTCGTCCGGACCGGAGACGGCGCGGACCGCACCGCCCTGCGCGAGCGCCTCGACGCCGCCGGGTTCACGTGCGAGGACGAGGACGGCGGGGTACTCGTGCGCGGTGCCACCACCGGTGACGTCGGCGACCTGGCGCACGAACTCGGAGTGCGGCTGCACGAGCTGCGGTCGGTCACTCCGTCCCTTGAGGACGCGTACATGCGTCTGACCGAAGGCGACGTCGAGTACAACGCGCCGGAACCCGGCCTTGACGCGGAAGTGCGGAGCTGACCATGACCGACACCACCTCGCCCCGCTCGGCCGCCCCCGGCCGCCGCAGCGCGCTCGCTGGTCCCGCGTCGGAGTGGACCAAACTCCGCTCGGTGCGCTCGACCTGGATCTCCCTCGGCACCTCGCTGGCCCTGGTCGTGTTCTACAGCGTCGTGCTCGGCCTGTCGGTGCGGTCGCTCGCGTCCGCCGGAGGCGCCGAGAACGGCGCGACGTCCGCATTGGACAACGCGACCGTCGGCGTGCTCTACGGTGGACAGTTCGCCCTGCTCACCCTGGCCGCGATGACGATCACTTCGGAGTACGCCACCGGCAGCATTCTCACGACGTTGCAGTGCCAGCCCCGCCGGGGACGGATGCTGATGGCCAAATGTGCCGTGCTGGCGCCGGTGTTGCTGGTGTGGGGCTTCGTGCTCGGGCTTGCCGGAACGGCGGTCGCGACGCTCGCGCTCGGTGAGTTCGCCGACGCCGCCGGTGCTGCCGAGTGGCTGACGCGCAGCGTCGCCGTCGGGGTCTACCTCGCCATGGCCGGTGTCCTCGTCACCGGCATCGGCGCGGCCGTCCGCAGCGTGGCGGGAACCCTCGCCGTGTCGGTGCTCGTGCTGCTGATCCTTCCGATGGGTTTGCAGGCCACGCCGATCCCCTGGCTGGCGAAGGCCGCTGAGTACATGCCGGGACCAGCGGGCATGGTGCTCATGGGCGTCGCCGAGTTCGACGGGTACGCGCCGTCGATCGCCGTGGCGGTGCTGGCCGGATGGGCCGCGCTCGGTTGGTGGGTCGGTTACTCGGTGCTGCGCTTGCGGGATGCCTGACCTGTCAGACCTTGCAGACCGAGCACCAGGTCGCGCACCCGGGTGGCCGGAATCCGGTCGCCCGGGCCGACGATGCCGTCCGGGAACGGGTCCGTGGACAGCAGGACCGGGCCGTGCTCGGCCGAGTCGGGGAGCCTGCCGTGCGAGCCTCGCACCCATCGCGGGTCGGTGGGCACCACGTTCATGGCATAGCGCAAACCGACGCGTTTGCGGGCCAGTCCCGTGAGCGCGCGGACCTTCGCCCACCTGTCCGCGGGGTCGAAGAACAGTTCCGCCGGATCGAATCCCGGCTTCCGGTGGATCTCCACGCCACGGGCGAAGTCCGGGGCCCGGTCCTCGTCCAGCCAGTAGTAGTACGTGAACCAGGCATCGGGTTCGGCGACGGCGACGAAGTCGCCCGCGCGGTGGTGGTCCAGGCCGTACCGCTGTTGCGCCGAACGGTCGAGCACCTCGTCCACGCCGCCGAGCGCGCGGACGAGGTCACGCACCTTCGGCTGGTCCGACTCGTCGGCGACGTGGACGTGCGCGACCTGGTGGTCGGCGACGGCGAACGCCCGGGATGCCCACGGATCCAGGTACTCCATGCCCTCCTGGGTGTAGACCTCCAGCAGCCCTTCCGCACGCAGGGCGCGGTTGATGTCGACGGGCCGCTGGACCGGGGTGATGCCGTACTCGCTCAACGCCACCACCGTCACCCCGGCTTCCTCCGCTTCGCGCAGCAACGGCGCCAGTTCGACGTCCACGTCCCGGGCCGCCGCGACCGCCTCCGGCGAGTCGGGGCCGAACCGCTGGAGGTCGTAGTCCAAGTGCGGCACGTACACCAGTTGCAGATCGGGCCGATGGTGCGCCAGCACGTGGCGGGCCGCGCCCACGATCCACCGCGTCGAGCGCAGGGACGCCGTCGGCCCCCAGTAGTGGAACAGCGGGAAGGGGCCGAACCGCTCGGTCAGCTCGTCGTGCAGGCTCGGCGGGCGCGTGTAGCAGTCCGGGGACTTGCGCCCGTCGGCGTGGTAGACCGGGCGCGGGGTCACCGCGAGGTCCGTGGACGCGCCCATCGCGTACCACCAGCACAGGTTGGCGGCCCGGTAGTCCGGCCGGACCGCCCTCGCCGACTCCCAGAGCTTCTCCCCCGCGACGAGCTTGTTGTGCTGCCGCCACAGGTGGATCTCGCCGAGGTCGCCGAAGTACCAGCCGTTGCCGACGATGCCGTGTTCGGCAGGCATCCGCCCCGTCAGGAAGGTCGACTGCGCGCTGCACGTCACGGCGGGAAGCACGGTGCCGAGCTCGGCGCGCGCGCCACGGGCCCCGAGCGCCGCGACGGACGGCATGTGGCGGAGCTGGGCAGGGGTCATCCCCACGATGTCCAGCAGCAGCACGGGTTTCATCGAAGCTCCTGTCCACGCGGGAGGACCGGGCCAGGCCGGTGCGCGAGGTTCCGCTCGGACCAGCGCAGTTCGGCGGCTATGCCGTCCACCAGGTCCTGTCGATGACGCTCGGGAAGCACGTTCCAGGTGTAGGTCTCGATCTCACGGTGCGGCGTCACACCTCCCGCGCAGGCCATCACGGCATCGAGCGCTTCCTCGATCACCCAGGTCGTCGCGCGCAGCGGCTCGACCGGTTGGCAGTGCAGCGGTACGTGGTAGTGCACGCGCCACGGCCCTAGCCCTGGAAGGGTGCCCACCGCGGCGTCGAGGTCATCCTCCTTGGACACCGCGCCGTCCGGCCCGCGCTCTCGGACCTGGTGCAGGTAGCGCGGTTCCGCGAACTCCGCCAACGACTTCCGCGCCCGCGGGTCAGCAGGGTCCGGGACTTCGAGGGCGGCCGAAACCTGCACCTTGAACACCTGCAGGCCGGCGTCGTAGATCTGACGCACGGCACTCCCCGGGTCGGCGTGGGAGACCGCGAGGTGGCAGGTGTCCAAGCACAGCCCGACGACGTCGGGGTCCACCCGGTCCCACATCCACCGCACCGCGTCCGAAACCTCGTCCAGGACGCATCCTGGCTCGGGTTCGATCGCGAGCCGCACCGGACGTCCACATCGCGACGTTTCCTCCCGGAGCGCGTCCTGGACGCCGTCCAACGCCATGCGTGCCCGCTCGCCGTCGGTGTCGGTCCATCCTTCGCGCCAACCCAACGGGAGCGTCGACATACTGCCGTACTCCGCGTCCTCGTCCAACAGTCCACCGAGGACGCGGGCGCAATCGACGGTGTACCGGGTACGACGAGGATCGCCCCAGCACGGCCGGTACACCGAATGCTTGACCACCGGATCGTGAAAGCCCCGGTACGGGAAAGCGTTGAGCGTCTCGACGAACAGCCCGCGCTCGCGCGATGCCCGCTTCAGCAGCGACACGCTGTCGGGATCGGCGGCCAGCACGGCGGCCACGTCCGCCGACAGCCACAGACCGAGCCCGAGCCGGTCCAACCCGGCCCGTTCCCGGATCGGGACCGCGTAGCGATCCAGCTGGTCGAGCAGCCCTGCCAGGTCTTCGGCAGGGTGGACGTTGGTGCAGTACGAGAACTCGGTCATGGCCGCCCCCCTGCCTCCGCGGTCGCCGGGCGTGCCCCGCGCAGCACCGAGTTGCCCGCGAACTCGACGGGCGTACCGGTGAACGCGGGAAGTTCGTCCAGCAACAGACGGCCGCTCCGACCGTAGAAGTCGACGGGATTCGACCACAGCACCTTGTCCACATCGGACTCGGTGAAGCCGGCTTCGAGCATGGCCAGTCCGGCTCGGTACGTCGTCAACGGGTCCGACCGGCCCCAGTCGGCGGCGGAGTTGACCAGCATCCGATCAGTACCGTACTCCCGGAGCAGCGTCACCAACCGGTGCTCGTCCATCTTCGTGTCCGGGTACAGCGAGAAACCCATCCAGCACCCGGACTCGGCCACCGGCGCGACGGTCACCTCGTTGAGGTGGTCGACCACGACCTTCTCGGGCGCGATGCCGGACTCCCGTACGACGTCGAGCGTGCGACGTGTCCCCTCCACCTTGTCGCGGTGCGGGGTGTGCACCAGTGCGGGCAGGTCGTGCGCGACCGCCATGCCGAGCTGACGGGCGAACGCCTCGTCCTCCTGCGGCGTCATCGAGTCGTACCCGATCTCCCCGACAGCGACCACCCCGTCCTTCGCGAGGTACCGGGGCAGGACGTCCAGCACCGGCAGGCACCGCGCGTCGTTGGCCTCCTTCGGGTTGAGCGCGATCGTGCAGTGGTGGCGGATCCCGAACTGCGCGGCGCGGAAGCGCTCCCATCCCAGGAGTCCGTCGAAGTAGTCGGTGAAGGACCCGACCGAGGTGCGGGGCTGGCCGAGCCAGAACGCGGGCTCGACCAGGGCACGGACGCCGTGGGCGTACATCTCCTCGTAGTCCCGCGTCGTGCGCGAGGTCATGTGGATGTGCGGATCGAAGATGCGCATGAATCGTCCTCGGGTCGTTCGTCGGTCGGGGTGCTGGGAACTCATGGCGTAGGAGTCAGTTCCGGGCGGCCAGCAGCCGGTCGGCGTCCCGGGGAACCGGCCGACCCGCCGCGCGGCGCTCGCGGGCGAAGTCGGTCACCATCCGAGCCAACTCGTCGTCGCGCCTGCGTTCCAGTTCCGCCACGGCCGCCAGCGGAATCCCGAGGAACAGGCACTTGAGAACGCCGTGACGCCATGCGGGCTGGTCGAGGTGACGCGCGGCGAATGATCCCATCGAGGCCGCGATCAGCGTGCTGTCGTTGGTGCGCAGCGCATCTTCGACGAGCGCGATCCCCGCGCCGGCGACCTCGGCCGGGATCACGTGCAACGCACGAAGGACTCCGCGTCGTTCCGCGCCGTCCCCGTACCGGTACAGCTCGCCGAGTTCGGCGGCGAGAACCTCGGTGGACACGACCGCGGCGAGGGTGGTCAGCATCGCGGTGCGTGCCCGGTCGTCCTCCGTCCCGTGCACCAGCCCCGCCGCGTCGACGTCGGCGCGGATCGGCGCCCGCCCGGCGTGCCGGCCTGCGGCGGGAAAGAGCGCTCGGATCGCCGTGGGATCGGCCCGGATCCGCGCCCGCGCCTGCTCGACCCACGCTCCTGCTCCGGAAAGCTCCCACCGGGATGTGGCCGGTTCCCCGCGCGCTCGACGCAGCGCCGTGATGGCCCGCCGTGCGACCGCCGGGGCGGCATGGCTGTGCCGTGGCAGCTCGACCGCCGCCACCCCTCGGTAGCCGACCTCGTCCAGGGCCGCGAGGGTGCCGGGCAGGTCGAGGTCACCGTCGCCGAATTCGAGGTGCTCGTGCACGCCCGGCAGCATGTCGTCGAGTTGGACGTTGACGAGCGACCCGGCGGCCTGGCGGACGCACGTCGCGGCGTCGACGGGTTCGACCGCGACGCAGTGACCGACGTCGAGCGTGATGCCCAGGTACTCCGGTGAACCGAGCGCTTCGCGCACGTCGAGCGCCTCGCTCAGCTGCTGGACGAACATCCCCGGCTCGGGTTCGAGCCCCAACGGGACCTCGTTGCGCCCGGCTTCGTCGAGGACCTCGGCGATACCCGCGAGCAGTCGCTCCCGCGCCAGTTCCGGGGCGACGTGCGCCTCCCGGACGCCGGACCAGAACGACACGCTGTCGGCTCCCAGCTCGGCACCGATCCGCACCGCTCGTCGCAGGAATTCCACTCGCGGCTCCGGTTCCGCGCACAGCAGGGTCGGATGGTGCTTGCGGCGGGGGTCCAGCAAGTACCGCGCTCCGGTCTCCACCACGCAGCGCAGGTCCAGTTCCCGCAACCGGGACGCGACCCGAGCCACGTCCCCGGACAACGTCGGTGCCCACGGGTCCAAGTGGTCGTGGTCGAGGGTGAGCGCCACAGCCGTGTAACCGAGTTCCGCGATCAACGTCAGCGCATCGTCGAGCCGATGGTTGCTGAAGCCGTTGGTGCCGTAGCCGAGCGCGAACCCGCTCATGTCGGGCTCACCTTCTTGCCGAGCCGCCGTGCGAGCGGCAGCGCCGCCGCGATGACGACGGCCACCGCACCCGCACCACGGCGAGCGGCCAGCGCGGACTGCAACGCGATCATGCCGTGGATCCCCGCCGCGGTCGCCGATCGGACTGCGGGAGCGGCGGGGCCGCGCACCGCACGCAGTTGGTGACTCCCCACGAGACCGGCATAGGTCAGACCCGCTGCCGACGCCTGGACCCGGTGCCGGGCGGACGGTGCGGGCGACGCCACCACGGCGGTTCCCACGGCCACGGTGCCGCCGAGCGCCGCGACGGCGATCCCCCGGGACCCTCCGTGGACCTCGCCTCGGGACAGCGCGGTGATGCCCACCGTGTGCGCGGCGACGAGTCCGGCCTCGTACGCCGCCGCGCGCATGCCGGACCAGCCCGCGCCCAGCAGCACGTTCAGCGCGCGACAGGCACCCATGCCGACGGGTGCGGCAGGAGTGTTCTTGAGCACGAGGTCGTATGCGCACACCGTCGCCCCCAACAGCACCGCGATGTGCACCGCGTCCCTGCCTCCGCCGAGCGCCGCGAGCCCGACCCCCGCCGTCAGCAGTCCGGTCGCCGCCGCGATCGCGTGCTCGGCGGCGATCTCGCCGGACGGAATCGGGCGTTCGGGCCGTTCCACCGCGTCCTCGTCGCGGTCGGCCCAGTCGTTCAGGACCATCCCCGCCCAGTAGAACGCGGCCGCCGACGCGGGAAGGAGCCGGCGGCGCCCCTGCAAAGACCGCCCGGAGGCCACCGAGCCCACCACCGGATCGGCCCACGCCGTCAACGCCGCGGGTGCCCGGAGCAGCCGTATCCAGCGGCTCACGCGTCCGCCCCCAGCTCCGCGACCCACCGTTCGAACGTGCGGACCTGGTCGGCGAAACCGTGTTCCTCGCCTTCCACCGGATCCTTGAAGAAGCAGGCCAGTTCCGCGACGGGGCCGCTGAGTCCGGCGGCGTGCGCGCCGGCGAGCAAGCGGGTCAGATCCAGGACCAGCGGTGCGGCGAGGGCCGAGTCGTAACCGGACCAGGTGAGTTGGAGGCTCATCTCAGCACCGAGGAAACCCTCGAACTGCACGTGGTCCCACGCCACCTTGCGGTCGCCGAGTTCGGGCACGTTGTCGATGTGCAACGGGGCCGTCACGTCCGGCCCCAGCAACGCGCCCAGTCCACGGGACTTGGACGCGAGTTTGGCGGACGCGCGGTCGCTCTCGGCGAGCGTCGCGCCGTCGCCGCCGCCGAGCAGGTTCGTTCCCGACCAGGACCGCACCGCCAGCGCACGCGCGGTGAACATCGGAGCGAGCACCGTGCGCAGCAACGTCTGCCCGGTCTTGCCGTCCGAGCCCGCGTACGGGAGCGTGCGCTGACGCGCGTACTGCTCCAGCGCCGGGAGCCGGATGCCCGGGGACGGTGTGAAGTCCACGTAGGAACACCCAGCGGACAGGGCCGCGTAGGCGTAGAGGGAACTGGGTGGCAACACCGCCCGCCCGGGAGTGGCGAGTGCGTCCCTGAGCGCGGCGAGATCCTCGTGCCCCGGTTCCGGCGACAGCGGTGCCTCCGTCGCGGCCACGTTCACGACCACGACCCGAGCCAGGCCGCGGCGGTCCCGAAACCGGCTGATGTCCGCGGCGAGGCGACGCACCGTGTCCTCTTGCGGCTGCGTCGACCGGCCCGAGGTGCAGCCGATCGGGATATCTTCGTCCACTTCGGACAGGTCGTCCGCGATCAGCGGAACGAGTCGCTCGGGCAGCGATCCGGCGGCGGCGAGCTGCTCGGCGCGCTTGCGCAGCGGCGTGTCGACGACATCGTGTCCGCCGATCGCGATGTCGTTCCACTCCGGCACGTCGGCGGCACCGAAGCTCATGCCCTCGGTGACCGATCCGATCGGCGGCACCGCTTGCCGTTGCATCGCGAGCAGACCGCAGATCGCGGTCGTCCCGACCGACCCGCGGGCGCCCACGAGCCACATTCCCACATTCCCGGATCCCCCAGAACCCTGCAACGCCGTTTCCTCCCATGAACCCATTCGCATCGTCCGCTCCGAACCGCCCGCGGACACGTCACGGCGATATGTTTCCTTTCCCAGCACAGCAATCACCTGCGCGCCGCACCACCGCGGCAGATCTGACGGCCCGCCCCAGAAAGAAGATCATCCCAGTACCGCACGATTCCCGAGCGGGCGCGCGACACCCACCGGGACCGCGATTCGTGCCAAACCCAACCCTGCCCGGTCACCCACAACCCCGACATCCGCCGAATGCGAGTAAAAATACTCCGAGTGAGGCATCAAGCGCAGACCAGCGGAGCCTGACCTGGCATTTGCAGCGAGCACTTAAAAACCTTGCTCAGGCGGCACGCCGATCGGCTAGTCTCACCCGTGACCTTGATCAAGGTGAGATCGGGGTGCGTTAGGCGCACGGTCGAGCGTCGTGCGCCTGTCCAGCGGACTGGACGAAGATCCTGGGGGGATCAGACTTCCGCATGAATTCGACAGCTTCTAGCGGCGGACCACGGGGAGACGCCGTGAACGGCCCGGGAGACGTTCCGGGAGAATCATTCTTGAGAATGATCGTCGGTCTGCCGTCCGACGACAGCCGGGAGCGAACTCGTGCGCTGCGATCATGATCATTCGCGCGCTCGGCGGGGCCGGGCCGACCCGCGCGTTCCGTCACGCCGCGCGCGATCGCACATTCGCGATCGCGGACGTTCCGCCGCGTCCGGTGTTCACCTCTCCGGGAATGAGACCTGCCGGATCGAACGAGAAGGAATCATGAGCAGCACCAATCCGTGACACGAGAAATCGTGATCATCCCGGAGAACAGGAGGGCAGGCCAGCGTCCGATGCTTCAATCGGTCCTCTGGGGGAGGCACGCCACGCACGGGGCGCTGCTTCCAGGACCAAGGGTGGATCAGCTCGTGGAAACCGTTCCACCGACACCACGAGTGGCAACCGCACGTGAACGACGACCTGGGGGTCATCCATGCTTCGTATCCATTTTTCGGCGGACGATCTCCTCAGAACGAGGATCGCCGTCCCGCGTTCTCCAGTTGCCGAAATCCTCTTCGCCGCCGATCTGCTGTGGCAGCGTCGAGGCGCCGCCGCGTTCGATCCCTGGCGTTACGCCGTTCGCTCCCGGCTGGGGCCCCGAGCACGTCACCTCACCGAGTTGGTGCGTGCCGTGCGGCCGACCTCGGAACTGTTCACCGAACCACACCCGGATCTCGGACGGGCCGGATGCGTACGCCCCGTGCAGGACGTCCACAAGACCACCGCCGCCGTCCACGAGTTCGGCAGGACCGCCGTGCAGCCTTACTGGCAGCGCCTGTCCGTGCTCCTGGAGATCGAACGCTCGGCTCGCGGGCAGGCCGTTCTCAACGACGGCATCGAAGGACTGCTCCGCAGCCTGCACGCCACGGCGACCTGGGAGCCCCCGTTCCTCCAGATCGCGGGCCGCCCGGCGCGCAAGATCTTCCTCGACTCGGCCGGTCTCGTCATCACGCCGTCGGTCTTCCTGTTCGACCGCCCGACCCTGCTGTTCAGCAACACCGATCCGCACAGCACCCCCGTCCTGGTGTATCCGGCCCCGCTGGACGTGAACACCAAGCAGTTGTGGGCACGCAGCACGTCCGGCGGCAAGACGCTCGGCGCCTTGCTCGGGCGCACGCGCGCCGAAGCGCTGCACGCGCTGCTCGACAGCTACACCACCGGCGGGCTCGGGCAACGGCTCGGCATCTCGGCCGCCGCCGCGAGCCAGCACACCTCGGTGCTCCGCAACGCGGGGCTGATCACGACGCGCAGGCAGAAGAACGCGGTGTCGCACTCGCTCACACCGCTCGGACTCGCACTGCTGAACGGGGACGGCTTCGCCGAGAAGCAGACGTGACCGCGGTGTGGAACGAGCCGCCCGCGATGACCACCACGACAGGCAGCCCAGGAGTTCAACCGTGTCCCAGCCCGTCATCGAGGCCCACCACCTCACCAAGACGTTCGGTACCGTCACCGCGCTCGACGACGTGTGTCTGTCGGTCGACCAAGGCACCGTTCTCGGCATGCTCGGCCACAACGGTGCGGGGAAGACCACGCTGGTCAACATCCTGAGCACCCTGCTCCCGCCGAGCAGCGGGACCGCACGGGTCGCCGGATACGACGTCACCCGGCACCGGGCGAAGGTCTGCGCCCGCATCGGATTGACCGGCCAGTTCGCCTCCGTCGACGAGCAGCTGTCGGGCGTGGACAACCTCGTGCTCATCGGCCGGCTGCTCGGTGCCCGCAAGGCCGAGGCCCGGCAACGCGCCGCCGAGCTCCTCGACGTCTTCGACCTGACCGGGGCCGCCACCCGCCTCGCGGGCACCTATTCCGGTGGGATGCGGCGACGGCTCGACCTCGCGGCGAGCCTGGTCGGCGATCCGGACGTCATCTTCCTCGACGAACCCACCACCGGCCTCGACCCGACCAGTCGGCTGGGGATGTGGGAGATCGTCGAGGCGTTGGTGGAACGGGGTACGACCGTGCTGCTGACCACCCAGTACCTCAACGAGGCCGATCGCCTCGCGGACTCGATCGCCGTGCTGTCCCAGGGCAGGGTCGTCGCGGCGGGCACGCCCGGCGAACTCAAGGCGGAAGTCGGCCAACGCAGCGTCACCACGACGCTGTCCGACCCTGCCGACGCCGACACCGCGTTGCGTGCGCTCACGTCGGTCGGACTTCCTTCGGACTACGACGCCGAACGGCACCAGATCACGACCTCCGTCACCGCTTCCCGTGAACTCGGGGCGGTCGTGCGGGCGCTGGACGAAGCCCGGGTCGAGGTCGCCGCGCTCGGGCTCGGGGAACCGACCCTCGACGACGTATACCTCGCGCACCACCAATCGACCGAACGGGCACAGCCAGTGGGAGTCCCTTCATGACCACGATCCCCGACACCCCCACGCGCCGGTGGCGCGGAGCCGCGATGCCCGCCCAGGTCTACCTGCTCAGCAGCAGATCGCTGCGCGCCCTGCTCGTCGACCCGCGCATGCTGCTGTTCAGCATGTTGCAGCCGCTGATCATGCTCGTCCTGTTCAGCCAGGTCTTCGGCAAAGCGATCACGGTGATCGACCCACCGGGCGGGAACTACATCAACTACCTGATGCCCGCCATCCTCATCACCACCAGCATCGGCGCCGGCCTCCAGTCCGGAATCGGCCTGATCTCGGACATGCACAACGGAGTCGTCGCCCGCCTGCGCGCGCTACCGATCCACCTCAGCTCGGTGCTGCTGGCGCGCAGCGTCGCCGATCTCGTCCGCAGCGCGCTGCAACTGATCGTCCTGCTGACGACGGCCGCCGCCCTCTTCGGCTTCTCCCCGCAGGGCGGTTTCTGGGGCGTGGTCGCGTCGCTGGTGCTGGCGCTGGTCGTGAGCTGGTCGCTGACCTGGGTCTTCCTGGCGATCGCCACCTGGGTGCGCAAGGCCGAGGTGATGCAGAGCATCGGTTTCCTGGCGATGTTCCCGCTGATGTTCGTCTCCAGCGCGTTCGTACCGCTGGAGGCACTGCCGAACTGGCTGCGAGTCCTCGCCGTCGTGAATCCGCTGACCTACGCGGTGGACGCCTCCCGCAACCTCGCCCTTGCGCTGCCGACCGGCAACGGCGTGTTCCTCGCCTTGGGCACCAGCGCAGTCCTGGGAGCGATCAGCGCCGTGTTCGCCGTGCGGGGATTCCGCAAGCCGCTATGAGGCTCCGCCGCTCGCACGCAGAACGCTGAGCTGCCGGATCGTCGGGTAGCGGTAGAGATCGCGCAGCGGGACGGCAGGCACGCCCCGCTCCCGCAGCGCGGTCGTGATCCGCACCGCGAACAGCGAGTTGCCGCCGAGTTCGAAGAAGTCGTCGTCCAAGGTGACCTCGACCCCGAGCACCTCGCTCCACACCACCCGTAGTGCGTCCGCCATCGTCGCCGATCCGCCGCTGTCGGGTGCGGTCCTCGCCGGCCGTGCCGGGTGGGGCGCGGGCAGCCTCTGCTGGTCGAGTTTTCCGTTCGCCGTCAACGGCATCGCGGGGATCGCGGAGACCGTCGCGGGGACCATGTGCTCCGGCAGGAGTCGTGCGGCGCGAGCCCGGATGTCCGAAGTGGACTTCTCGGTCACGACGTAGCCGTCCAGCCTGGCCGAGGCCGCGTCGTCCGGATCGGTCCGGTTGACGACCACGGCCGCCGCACTCACCGCCGGGTCCTCCAACAGGACCGAACGGATCTCGTCGAGTTCGATGCGGAATCCACGGATCTTCACCTGGTGGTCGAGGCGGCCCAGGTGTTCCAGCACGCCGTCCGGCCGCAGGCGCCCCCGGTCGCCGCTGCGGTAAACGCGCTGCCCGGTGTGCTGATCCAGGACGAACCGGTGCTCGGTGAGGTCGGGGCGGTTGAGGTACCGGGCGGCGACACCAGCACCGCCGACGTAGATCTCGCCCGGGACTCCGAGCGGCAACACCCGTCCTCCTTCATCGCGCACCGACACCGACCATCCCGGCAGCGGCCGTCCCACCGCGCGTGACTCCTCCAGCGCGATGCGCCGCGTCACGGTCTGCACCGTCACGTGCACGGTGGTCTCGGTGATGCCGAACATGTTCACCACGCGGCACCGGGACTCGGGGTGCCGGTCGAACCAGCCGACCAGCATCCGGGTGTCCAGCGGCTCACCACCGAAGACGACCAGGCGCGGCGCGACGCCGGCCGTGCCCTGGTCGACGGCAAGCGGTGCGAACGCCGACGGCGTCTGGCTGAGCACCGTGACCCGCTCCCGGCCGAGGAGTTCGAGAAAGCGCTCCGGGTCGCGGGAGACCCAGTACGGGACGACGACGAGACCGCCTCCCGTCGCCAGGCATCCCCAGATCTCCCAGACCGAGAAGTCGAACGCGCAGGAGTGGAACCACGTCCACACGTCCTGTCCGCCGAGTCCGAAGTCGACACTCGTCGCGTCGAGCAGCGCGCAGATGTTGCCGTGTGGCACGACCACGCCCTTGGGCCGGCCGGTCGAACCGGAGGTGTAGATCACGTAGGCCGGATCGGCGGGCTCCCCGTCCTCCGGGAGATGGTCGGCGGGGGGTGCCGCGGAGAGCGCTTCCGGCGAGACCGCCTTCCTGCCCGCACCGGTGGGGAACTCGCCGTGGCGGGTCACCACCAGCGCCAGCTCCGCGTCCTCGGCGATGAAGGCGAGGCGTTCGCGGGGATACGCGGGCTCCATCGGAACGTAGACGCCGCCCGCCTTGAGCACGGCCAGCAGCACCACGGGGATCTCCGCCGAGCGGTCCAGGCACACGCCCACCCGAGCGCCGCGCCGCACCCCGAGCGCCCGGAGCGCGCGGGCCCACCGGTCGGACTGATCGTCGAGTTCCTGGTAGGTGATCCGTCGCGGGCCCTCGGTGATCGCGATGGCTCCCGGTGTCTCCGCCGCCCTGGCCCTGACCCGGTCGTGCAGGAGCCGTGGTTCGGCGCGGTCGAGCGAGGGGCCGGTCCCCAACGCCAGCACCCGTGCCGACTCGGCGCCGAGGATCTCCGCTTCCCGCACCGCACTCGACGGGTGCGCGATGATCTGGTCGTGCACGCGCACGACGTGCCGGACCAACTGGTGCGCGATCTCCGGGGAGACCCAGCGCGGATCGTGGTCGCAGCGAAGCACTCCGCCGTCCGCGCGCCCCGCTGCGAACGAGAGCGTGACCGGGAACGTGGGGGCCAGGCACGGTTCGTACTCGACCGCCCCGTCGTGCTCCGGCTCGATCCGGTCCACGATGAAACCCACCGGCGCGACCTTCGTCGTCACCTGGGCTTCCGGTGCGTCAAGCCCGGATCGGATGCCGTCGAGCAGCGAGGTGACCTGGGTGGCCCCGGACAGCTCCGTCGACACCGCGACCAGACGGCACCCGCCACCCGCCTGCCGCGAAGCCACGACCGGCAGCGACGTCGCCTCCTGCCCGTACCGATCCAGCACGATCGACAGCGCGGCGATCCACGTCTCCGCGGACCCGGACTCCCGCACCGGAAGTTCGCACCGCCCGGGGCGGCTCTCGGCACGCGTGCCGAGGCCCCAGTCGGCGGGCTCGAAGGACAGCTCCTCGTCCAGACCGGCGATGGGCGACGCGGGACACACCGGCGCGGACTCTCCGGCAAGCGAGCGAGCGGTGTCGCGCAGGTGGCCGGCCGTGTACCGCGCCCGATGGGCGACCAGCACCAGTTCGACCGCGTCCGAGCACTGGAGGAGGACGACCCGAAGCCCGTCGGCGCGGGAAACGCCCCGAGCCGTCTCACCGCGTCGGATCCGCTCAGCGATCGGATCGTCGGCGAAGCCTGCGATCCGCTGCACCCACAACTCGTGCGCCGGACGGCGCGCATCCTGTTGGCGGACCGCCGCCAGCCTCGCGGCGATCGTCGCGTGCTCCACCGAGGGGGCCAGGCGAACGGACAGGGCGTGGCAGCGTGCGGCGTCGGGCCGAGCCTCCGCTCCCCCGTCACCGGCTGCTGAGAAGTCGGTCATGGCGTCGCCTCTCCTGTGGTCCCCGGCTCCGCCGGGAGCGCTGTCTGCCACGTCATCGCGCGGTGAACCCGCCATCGACGGTCAGCACGGAACCGGTCACCTGACGCGCATCGTCGGAAGCCAGGAACACCGCCGCTCCCGCGACGTCCTCCGGCTCGATCAACTGGTTCATCGGCTGGGCCTGCACGAAGGTCTCCTCGTGCTCGTCCACGGGAACCTCCAGGCAGCGAGCGATCTCGGACAGCATCCGCCCCTCGGCCCACTTGTCGTCCCGCACCGAGCCGGGGCACACCGCGTTCACCCTGACCTTCTTCGGCGCGAAGTCCAGTGCCACGGCCTTGGTCAGGCCCACCAGACCGTGCTTGGCCGCGACGTAGCCCGCGAAATGGCGGTAGCCGACCAAACCCGCGGTGGAGGCGACGTTGACGATGCTCCCGTTCCTGCGGTCCAACATGGACGGAGCGACCGCACGGATCATCCGCCACGCGCCGGAAAGATCCACGTCGAGCATGAGATTCCACTCGTCCTCGCTGATGTCGTGCGCGGCACGGCCTGAGGGTGCGGCGATCCCGGCGTTGTTGACGAGCAGGTCCACCGCCCCGAACCGCCCGAGAGCGGTGTCCACGAGCGCAGCCACCTCGCCAGCCCTGCGAACGTCGAGCTCGGAGGTCATCGTGGCCACGCCGTGTTCCGCGCACAGCTCGGCCGTGTGGGCCAGCTGGCTTGCCGAGCCCAGCGGGTAGGGAACGCCGTCCAGGTCCTGCCCGATGTCGGTCAGGACCACGCTCGCCCCCTCACGGGCGAACGCGACCGCGCAGGCCCGTCCGAGCCCACGCGCCGCTCCGGTGATGACCGCGGTCTTTCCCATCAAGCGCAACGGAGTTCCTTCCGGGCGATCGTGCTCAGGTCGCCGACGTGCCGATGGTCCAGGAGCTGCCGTCCGCCTCGGACAGCGCTGCGGTGATGAGTTCCGCGACCGCGCCCACCGAGTCGGTGAGGTACATGTGCCCGCCGGGGAGCTCGACCAGGTCGAAGGTCCCGGTGGTGGCCTTGGACCACTGCCCCGCGTGTTCGGTGTCCACGAGCTCGTCGTCGCGTCCCCGCAGCGAGGTGATCGGCACCGGCAGCGGCTCGGTTCGACTCGGCCGGTAGTTCTCGTGCATCTCGACGTCCGCACGCAGCGCGGGCAGGATCAACTCCCGCATCTCGGGGAATCGCAAGGCCGGATGGTCGTAACCGGCGAATTCCCTCACCTGGTCGAGGAACTCCGCGTCCGCGAGCCCGGTCGCCCGCTGCCGCCGGGTGCTCCACGGACCCGGCGATCCGCTGACGACCAGGCGTCGAAGGTCGATGCCCGGAACGTCGGCCAGCCGGTGTGCCAGCTCGTAGGCCAGGACTGCTCCGAGACTGTGCCCGAACAGGACGACCTCGCCCGTACCTACCCGCTCGATCACCGCGTCCCGAAGGAAATCGGCCGCCACCGAGGCATCCCGGAACGGTTCGGCGCCGATCTCCCGCTCTCTGCCTGGAAGCGGGAGCGGTACCAGGTCGAACGCGGGCTCCACGTGCTCCGCCCACGGCCGGAAGTACGACGCGCCCGCTCCCGCGAACGGCACGCACACCAACGAAGGTCGCGACATGTCCCTCACCCCTCCACTAGGTCGACTGCACGGTTCAGATCAGTTCTCGCCGGGATACCGCGGGCGAGCCCCATCGCCTTCCGCTGCCGCTGGCGGTCACGTCCCGGGGTTCGGTGCCACCCTCGAATCCCGTGCGCTCGACCACCACGACCGCGCCGTGTGCCCGGGGTGCGACGCGCACCTCCGCCGGCCCCCGACCACCGCCGTGGATCCGGCGTCCCCGCCCGTCCCGCACGGTCACCGGGCCGTTGATCCCGTGCCGCAACGTCCAGGCCCGGTCGGTTCCGCTGTGCACGCGCACCCACTCGGTTCGGCCGCCGCTCCGCCCGGCGTCGACGCGGATGCCTTGCCGCACTTCCAGGCCGGACACCGAGACGTCGGCCCACCCCGCGGGCACCGCGGGGAAGAGGTCCACGACGTCGCCACGCCACCGAGTCATCATGTCGCGCAGGATGCGGCTGACCGCGTAGCCCACGTCCGGCGGTGCCGCGCCTCCAGCGCGGTAGAGGGTGTTCGGCAGGAACTCCGAGTCCCCGACGCGTTCCGCGAGAACGTGCTCCAGCTCGGCGCGCGCCGCGTCGCCGTCGTTCAGCGCGCTCGACATCGCGGCCGCCGCCAGGTGGGAATGACCCTGCCAGTCATCCCGCAGCGCCGACCAGCACTCGAAACCCCGCTTCCAGACGGCGCGATCGTGCGAGTCCGCGAGGTCGTCCAGCTGGTGCAGCGCGACGAGGTGTGACGGGTGCCGATGCGACTCGCCGAGGGCCACGCCCGCGCCGACCATCGGAGCTCCACCGACGTCCCGATGAGCCCGGACCAACCGCTCGCCGATGTCGTTCCACCGGTCGCCACGAGGGTCCCGCACCCCCAGCAACGTGCTGGACCGCACCAAGGCCCGCGCTGCCCAGCGGAGCAGTTCGAGATCGTAGGTGCTGTCGTGCACGTCGGCGTAGGTCGGCGAGTGCGTCAGCGGAAGGTGGAGCCGCCCTCCGGCGTCTTCGACGAGGAACTGGCCGTAGAAGCCGACCGCACGCCGCAGCGCCGGTCGCACCGTCTCCCTCAGCAGCTCGTCGTCGCCGCTGTGGACGCAGTGCCGCCACAGCGCGGGCAAACCCGCCGCAGCGATCATGTTCCCGGTGAATCCTTCCTTGGACCCGGTGCCGGGAATCGCCGCCCGTGCGTGCGTCGGGGTCGAGGGAGCCGCCCAGGCAGCGTGCCCGTACCCGTCGAGCATCGCCGTCGCGTGCTCACCGCCAGGACGTGTCGCGGCGGCCCGGTACAGCTGCGCCCAGTGGAACCGCTGCACGGTCTTGTCCGGAATCGACAGGAAACTGCGGCGGTAGAAGCTGTTCCACCACGCCCGGTGCGACTCGACGAGCTCCGGACCGTCCACGTCCCGCGGGGGGCCGGCGTCGAGCGAGGCCGTCACGATCCGCCGACTGCCCTGGCGGCGCTCGCACCAGGACGCCTGTGCGTCCTCGTCCGGAACCCACGCCGCGCGGCTCTCGCCTTCCGACGGGGTGAGCGAGATCATCAACACGTTCTCGGAACGCGGCACGAGCGCGGCGAAGCGCACGGAGCCACGCGTGGTCGTCAGCGTCCCGGTGAGTTCCGCGTTCCACAGATCCAGTTCCCACCGCGCTTCCGTCGGGGTCCCGGCCAGCACCAGCGCGAGTCGGGCGTCCGGTGCCTCCCAGGGTGTGCTCGCGCCGCCGAGCGCCACGGTCAGTCCCCTGCCGTCCGCGCTCCGGTGAACCTGTCCCCACAGAACACCGTTGCCCAGCAACGGCGCACTCCGCCAGTCCCGAGGAACCGAGTTCCAGTGCAGGTGCGCGTCCCTGACGATCGCCTCGTGCGGCTCGGTCGATGCCGCGAAGACGGGTGCGGCCGCCCAGCTGCCTCCGACGGCGACAGCACTGACCGCCGTCGAACCGCACAGGAAGGTGCGGCGTCGCAACGTGGTCAACACTAACCTCCCGCAGGCGACGTCGAGTCCTTCGTGGACGACGCGCGGGAGGTGACCGCGGAGGAGCGGGCGAACTCCGACAGCAGGTCCGCGGCCATGCCCGCACCACCCGCTTGACGAACACGTCGCGCGTGCGACGCCAGCGCCGCCGCGACGGACTCGTCGTCGCGCACCGCTTCCACCGCGGCGCGGAACTGCGCAGGGGAGGCGTTCGCGTCCACTTCCACGCCGACCCCGATGTCCCGCAGTCGGCGCGCGGTCGTGAGTTGATCGCCCGCGCGTGGTACGAGGACCATCGGGATGCCCAGCGCCAAACCCTCCATCGCCGAATTCATCCCCGCATGCGTCACGAACACATCACTGTGCGCCAACACCTCGGACTGCGGAACATACCGACGCGCGACCACGTTCTCCGGCAACACACCCAACTCGGCCGGATCCGTATGCGACGTCGCCATCACCACGCACCACCCAGAACCCGCGAAACCCTCCGCCACCCGCCGGAAGTACTCCGCACCACGGGAGAACACGGTTCCCGACGAGACGTACGCGGTCGGGCCGCTGCGGATCCGATCCCACGGCAGATCCCCACCCTCATACCCCACCGACGAACCCCGCTGAAGCGGCCCCACGAAACGAAAACGCCCATCGAACGACCACCGCATCGGCTGCAACTCCGCGACCACGTTCACCAGCACCAGCGGTGCTCGTGCACCCGGCATCCGCAATGCCGGGTGGACGCGGGTGAGCCCGGTGCGACGCGCGCAGGATTCGGCGATCGGCCCCGTGCGCGCCCGCAACTCGTCCAGGACGACCTCGTCGTTGAGCGCATAGGTGACGCTCAGCGCGACCCAGGGCGTGCCTTCGGCACGGGCTGCCGTTGCTCCCCAGCCCGCCACGTAATCGGTGACCACCACATCGGGATTCCACGACGTCCAGCACCCGCGGATCCGACGGACCACCCTCTTCCGGCTCCGCCGACGCGACAGAGCTGCGACCACTCGGCGGGGCAGCACGGTGCGGCGTGGCTTCCGTTCGGGTACGTGGGCGTTGCCGACCGTCGCGGCGAACTCGGTGACCTCGCAACCGACGTCGCGGAACTCGGCCGCGAACTCGGGGGTCACGGCGACCGCGACGTGGTCGCCGCGCCGCACCAGCTCGGCGGCCAGCGCCGACATCGGCCTCACGTGGCCATGCTGCGGGTACGGGAACACGAGGTAGCGGGTCATCGGTTCGCCGTGAGTTTCTGCAGGGCATCCACCGCGGCGCCGGCTCCGCCCGCGCCCCGCACGCTGGCGGACAGCTCGTCGAGGGTTGCTCGCATCCGTTCGTCGCCATGCACTCGGTCCGCCGCCTCGCGGAACTCCGATGCCGCCGCCGTGGCCGCCACGATCTCCCCTGCTCCGAGGGAGGCGATCTGCCGCGCGATGCCGCGCTGATCGTAGGCGCGTGGTACGAGGACCATCGGGATGCCCAGCGCCAAACCCTCCATCGCCGAATTCATCCCCGCATGCGTCACGAACACATCACTGTGCGCCAACACCTCGGACTGCGGAACATACCGACGCGCGACCACGTTCTCCGGCAACACACCCAACTCGGCCGGATCCGTATGCGACGTCGCCATCACCACGCACCACCCAGAACCCGCGAAACCCTCCGCCACCCGCCGGAAGTACTCCGCACCACGGGTGAACAACGTCCCGGTCGAGACGTACGCGGTCGGGCCGCTGCGGATCCGGTCCCACGGCAGATCCCCACCCTCATACCCCACCGACGAACCCCGCTGAAGCGGCCCCACGAAACGAAAACGCCCATCGAACGACCACCGCATCGGCTGCAACTCCGCGACCACGTTCACCAGCGCCATGGCCGCGTGCGCGGTGACGCGACGGCGGAGTCCGGGCTGGATGCGGGCGATACCGGACCACCTGGCGAGGGTCTTCATCCGGGGGCCGAACTTGCGGTCCACATCGGACAGGAGGATTTCCTCGCTCAGGGCGTAGGTCACGTAGAAGGACACGAACGGGACGTCGTTGGCCTCGGCCGCCTTGATCCCCCAGATCGCCATGATGTCGGTGACCACGGCGTCCGGATTCAAGTCCTCGACCACGCGGCCGAGGACTTCGGTGAGCCGGAACCGCTCCGCGACGATGTCCCACGCCCTGCGCAACCCGCCGAGTTTGTAGCGCAGGTCCTGCTGTTCGGGGATGCGTTCACGAGCCCGGATGTCCAGCTCCACGATCGCACAGCCGGCCGCGGCGAAAGGTTCGGCGAAGCCGGCGCTCACCGCGACGGTGACCGGCTCGCCCCGACGCACGAGTTCCTCCGCCACGGCGACCATCGGGTTGACGTGGCCGTGCAGCGGGAACGGGACGAGCAGGTAACCGCTCATGCCGCGTCCAGGTAGTGCCGGTACGAGTCGAGGGTGCCGCCCCACTCGGCGGCCAGCGCCGGGTCGGCCACGGCCACCAGGTCCAGACAGGTCCGCACCGTCGCCGCCACGTCGGTCGGCGTTCCCGGCACCGGTGCCGCGACGAGGTCGTGCAGCGCGGTGCGGCACGCCCGTCCCAACGGGGTGACCGCGAGTTCGCCGTCGAGATCCGCCCACCGCCTGCGGGACTCGGGCAGGCCGAGCACCGCGGCGACCAGTTGGGCCAGCGTCTCCCGCACCTCGACCACACGTCCGTAGCCACGCAGGTAGCCGCTGACGCCGAGCTCGTCGCGGAGGGTGTGCAGGCGCACGAGCAACTCGCAGAGCAGACCTGCCGCCGTCGGCGGTCGATCCGTGAGCGCCTCGGCCGTCACCCCGGATGCGGAGTCGACCCCCGCCGTGACTTGATCCGCCACGTACAGCGGGCAGCTCGGCTCCCGCGATTCGACCGCCTCGGCCAGTCCGCCGCCGACGAGGCGCACCCGCAATCGGTGCAGCCGCCCGGCGTGCGGGGCCAGGTAGAGCGAATCGACGCTGGTGGTCGCACCGTCCGCGTTCTCCCGCCAACCCGGCAACAGCGTCCCGACCCCGTGCGTCATCAGGTCGTCGAGCACGAGGGCGAAGAGGGCGAGGCAGTCGTCGTCCACCACCACGACGAGCTCGATCTCGCCCGCCCCGTGCAGGTCGGCTACCCGCCCACCGGTGAGCGCGATGCGGCGGACGCGAGGACTGCTCGACAACGCGTCCACCACCACTTCCAGCAGTGGTCGGATCGTCGGCGGGCTGGACTCCGCGAGGTCGCTGATCAACGAGGTGCTCACGCCTACTCCTAGCGAGGATCTGACGGGGAATGATCGGTTGCCGTGGTGGGAAGATCAGGCGAGGCCGAGCATGACCTTCTTCGTGTCCTGCCAGGCCGCGACCTGGGACTCGTCGCCGAACCGCCGGTGGGCTTCGAGGATCAGGTCGTACACGGTGCCTTCCGGCATGGCGTAGCTGTAGAACAGGCGCAGCAGGGATTGCTCGGCCACCCGCCCGTAGCCCAAGGTGAGCAGTTGCACCGCGCGGTCCAGGTGTCCTTCCAGCACGTCGTCTTCCGGCTCCGGCAACACCTGGACGTCCTGCTGCGTGAGGTGGATGTTCTCGGTGAAACGGCGGAACGCGTCGTCGGCGTAGCAATCCATGATCAAGTGGACCCGGTCCGGCCCGGTCAGGTTGCACGCACCGTGCGCATGGGTCGGGACGAGTCGCCAGATGCCGCCGTAGCCGAGATGCACCTTCGCCCCGCCGGTCACGAGTGCCGACGAACGGTTGGTGCGCAGCGGGATGTGCAGCCGATGCCGCTCTACATCGGACAGCTCCTCGTAGTCTCGGTGTTCCCAGAGGAACGAGTTGGACGACAGCCGCGCGATCCGCACCCACATGTAGCTGAGCCCGAAGGACCGCAGCAGCTCCCGAGTGGCGGGCATCCGCTTCAACAGCGTGGTTTCCTGCGGCTCGCAGTCACGGATGGTGAGATCGTTCGGATCACCGCTCTCGTTGTACAACGACAGCGTCAGCCACCCACCGCTCTGGTACTCGCCGTATTCCAGTCCCCACTCGTCGGGCACGCTCACCCCTTCACGGCTGGCGCGCTGGAGCAATGACGGGTCGAGGTCACCGATCCTGCCGACCTGTCTGGTCAATGCGGCTACGTCCATCATCGAAAAACGTCTTCCCTCCACGCGGCGTCGGGCAACGCGCCCATCAAGGCGGTGAGTCGGCTCACCGCGAGGAAGGCGGAATTCGCCCCCCAGCGTCCCTAAAACCCCTGGCGCAGCAGGATTTTGACGCCTGCACGACCTCACTGGATCGCACGTTAGCACTGTCCGCGACCGCAGTCGCCGCCATTAAGTCCGGGCGAAATTCCCCTTGTCCGGCGGAATCAACAGGCCGACCGAAAGAACTCCACAATAGACTTGTTCACTGTTTCGGGAACCTCCAGATAACCGTAGTGACCCGCGTCCGCCACGCATTCGTAGGTCGCTCCAGGAATGATCTCGGCGAGTTCTCTGCCGTGCCGCGCGGGCGTCAAGAGGTCGTCGGAGAACGACACGACGTGGCATCGGACCTCGATCGCGCGGTATGCCTCCAACCGGTCCGGCATCGGTTCCAGGGCCAGCTGAGCCAACTCGCCGGGACCCGGCGGTGGCGCCAGTTCCAGCAGGTCGAGCCAGTCCGCGGCGTCCTGGTCCCGGGCCAGGGTCGCCGGTGACAGGACTTGCATCGCTTGCGTCACGGCCGAGTAGGACGACGGAATGACCGCGCCCGAACGGTGCAGCTCACGAGTCGCGGTCGACAACGCAGCCCGAAACCTGTCGGTACGCCCTCTGGTCGCCATCAGAACCGCCTGCCGGACCAGGTCCGGTCGCGCGAGCACGAGTTCCTGTGCGATGTAGGAACCCATTGACGTGCCGACCACGCGCACCGATTCCAGGCCCAGGTGCTCGATGAGTCCGACGACGTCACCCACCATGTCCCGCACCGTGAAACCGTCCGCGCACAGGTCGCTGGGGGCGATGCCCCGGTTGTCGAACGTCACGACGCGGTAGCCCGCGGCGCGCAGGGCGGGCACCTGGTGCAAGTGCCAGGCGCGGCCCCGTCCGCCGCTTCCCATGATGAGCAGCACCGGTTCGCCCACGCCGAACTCGTCGTAATGCAGGCGCACGCCGTTCACCGACGCGAAAGGCATCCGCTCTCCTCACTCGTCACCCGGCAGCCCGGGTCATCTCCGCTACCGGCCGAGGAGCTCGACCCGCAGTTCCGGGGAGTTGGCGATCTCCTGCTCGCTGAACCGGTCGGTCACCCACTGGCCGGCGGAGTACAACTCGGTCTGGTCCGCGTAGTGGGGCGAGGTCGGATCGGTCGACTGCGAGTAGGTCATCAGAGTCGAGGCCTTCGGGCTCCCGGCACTCCCGAACTCCACCACCTGGACGAAGCTCGATCCGTGGGCGACCTCGGTGTTGCCCTGCCCGGGATCCCACTCGGGTGTGATGACGTTGAGGACGCCCAACTCCCCCGGTCCGCCGTGGATCCCGATCTCCGCACCGTTGCGGGTCACCTGCTGGTGGTCACCGAGCGGAGCGTCCAACGGGATACCGGCGTTCCGGAGTTCGACCGCCGCGTCGCCGAACGCACGGTGCACGGCGGGATCGCCGGTCTTGAGCGTGTTCGGGGTGTGCACCGGATCGGCGGGGTCGAACCCGACCTGCCACGGCCCGCCCTCGACCGACCCCAGGGCACGGACGAAGCGTTCGAACAGCAGCGAACCCCGGCTGTCGAGCCGGTACGTGTGGTCCCACTTCGCCACCGCATCGCAGGCGGCCGATACGTCGACCGACCCTGAGCTGGATGGTGCTCGGCCACCCGGGAACGACTCGCACATGTCGGCGGTATCCGCTGCCGCCAGCACCGCCACCCTGCTGCGGTCGGCGAACAGCATGTCCTTCATCGTCTCGTGCGAGAATCCCTCGCCCGGCAACCCGTCTTCGCCCGCAAGGCGTTCCCGCACCGACTCGATCGCCTCCCTGGTCCGAGCCGAGCGCTCGGTCCCGACATCACCGATGGTGCGCGGGTAGTCCACCAGCGGCTGCTCCAGGTTCGTCAGCCACGGGCTGTCGTTGGCATTGAGCACGTAGTCACGACGCACCATCTCGGGAAGCGCGCCGGGACCGAAGATGCCGGGTTGCACGGCATCCTCGTCGCTGCCCCAGGCGCAGTCACCCCGTCCTCCGTCGAGAACCGAGATACCGCTCAGCGCGAAGATCTGCGCGCCCAGCGGAGTGCTGCACTTCTCCGCGAGTTCGTCGGTGACGTGCGGAGCCACCTGGACGTCGGAGTAGAGCACGTCTCCCCTCCGGTCGGCGGCGATCGTGTTCAACCACGGCAGGCTCTGGTTGTCGGCAAGGGCTCTCGACATGTCCGCCGTGCTCTCCGCCGTACCGAAGTCGAGCCACGTGTTGAGCGTGCGGAGGTTGGTGACGTTGGGGTCGCGCACCGCGTGCGCGGTCGTCTCCCACGGCAGCGGGGAACCGCCCGCACCCGCGATCACCGGGCCGTAACGGGTCGACCACAGCGTCCGCTCGACGGTGTCGGTGCCACCGTCGGTGTTGCGCACCTCGACCCGGACGGTGCGGCCGGTCATCTCCTCCCGCTTTCCGTCCACCTGGTACGCGGTGGGTTCGCCCGGAACCAGCGGAACCTCGTAGAGCCCCATCGTCGCCGCCGTGGAGACCGTGTGACTCCACGCGATCTCGTCGTTGTGTCCGATGAGGACACTGGGAATCCCGAGCAGGGAGGCGCCGGATACGTTGAGTTCACCGGGAATGGTGAGGTGCGCCTGCCAGAAGCGGTTCGGTCCGTGCCAGGGGTAGTGCGGATTGCCCAGCAGCACGCTCTGCCCGGACCGGGTGGCGTCCTTGCCTGCCGCGATCGCGTTGCTCGCTTTGGGCCGCACTCCGTCTCCAGCACCGAGCCCCTTGAGCACGGCACCTACGTCGTGCGGCACGTCCGCCGACCGCCCCCGCGTCCCCGGAGGTTGCGCGTTGACGATGTCTCCCGCCAGCCTGCCCAGCCCGGACGAGGTGCTCACGTCGTAGACGTGCCGGTACACGTCGAGTTCGGAGATCGGGCGCACCCAGGCCGCACCCGCGCACGCGGGGTCGGTGATGCCGTCGGCACCCGTCTCCTCCAGGTACCGGTTGAACCCGCCGACGTATCCGCGCACCATCTCCACGATTTCGGGTTTCGGGCCGAGCGGCGGTTGCTGACCGGACACCTTTTCCACGACCCCGCTGTCGTTCACTCCCTGGTAGTAGAGGTCGCTGTCGAGGCTGTTGTCGACGCTGGCGAGACCCTCGTTCGGCGGCGCGTCCGGGCCGAGGTGCCGGGAGCGCTCGGCCCGGAGGGTCATGTACACGTCGGACAGGGCGCAGAGGTTGTCCTTCGCCGACGCGTAGCCGTAGCCGTAGCCGAGTCCGGTGTAGTCCTCGGCGAGGATGTGCGGAATCCCGTGCTCGGTGTAGCGCACGACGGCCTCGGCACCGGCGGGCACGACTGCGGCCGAGGCCGACATGCCACCCGACCCCACCGTCATGAGCAAGACCGTTGCGGAGGCCGCGAGTGCGCGCGCACCGCGACGGAGGCGGGTGCGGGTCATGTCAGGAGCCTTTCGATCGTACGTGGGTGGATCGTTGGGGGGGGGGGGGGGGGGCCCCCCCCCCCCCCCCCCCCCCCCCCCCCCCCCACCCCCCCCCCGCCCCCCCCCCGGGGGGGGGGGCTCTTCCGCGTCCGAGGTCAGTCCTTGGCGCCGACCAGCACCTTCGCTTCCTCGTGG
>NZ_JAIUKC010000010.1:0-53077 GCF_020177435.1 Saccharopolyspora sp. 7B
CGCCGGTGGGTGTCGGCGGGGTGGTGTGGTTTTGTTCTCGATGCTCTGGTTCTTTCCGTGTGGGTCTGTGTGCGCGGACAGCCCCCCCCCCCCCCCCCCCCCCCCCCCGACAGGTCAGAGACGGACGCCTTCCATTTCTCGAATCAGGCTCTTCGGTCGCATGTCAGTCCAGTTCTCGTTGACGTAGTCCACGGCTGATTGGCGATCGGTCTCCTCGAGCGCGACGGTCCATCCGGCCGGGGCCTCGGCGAACGCCGGCCACAGCGAGTGCTGGCCCTCGTCGTTCACCAGAACCAGATACGTGCCGTCGGGGTCCTCGAACGGGTTGGTGCTCATGATGTTCTCCTCTCCGGTCATGCGTTGGTCGTGCGTTGGTCGTGCTTCGCGGTGTCGTGGTCGAGGCCGGAATCCTGGGCTCACAGCAGGTCGTCCAGGACGCCGCCGATGCGGGCGATCGCGTCCGGATCGGTGAGCATCCCGTCGTGGGTGGCGTCCACGCCGTGATCCAGCACCGTTCCCGTCACGTACGGCCGCCAGGCGGCGGAGGTGAGCGGATCACCTCGATCCCCGTCCACTGCGGTCCGATCGTGGGTGCGCCGGAGTGCGGTGAAGCTCACCAGATCACCGTCGAAACGCGCGGGCTCGAAGCTCTCCATGAGCCTGCAGTTGTCCACGAAGACCCTCATGCACGCCTTCAACCCGTCGGTGCCCAGTGCCGCCAGCCTGCTGTTCTGCTCGTCGAGGTAGTCCGCGTACCGGGTGAGCACCGCGTCCTGGTCGCCCTCGAACTCGGCACCGTCGAAGTCGAAGCCGGCATCAGCCAGGAGCGAGCCCACGATCTCCGCGTCCGTACGATCGACGATGGTCCGCCCCTCGTCCGGGAACGAGTCCACCGTCACCACGTGGCTGACCCGCTCGCCCTGCTCCTGCAGCAGCGTCGCCATCGCGTGCACGACGAGGCCGCCGAAGGACCACCCGAGCAGCCGGTACGGACCCCGCGGTTGGACTCGCCGGACCTCCCGCACGTAGTCGGCGGCCATCTCCCCGATGGAACCCGGGGTCGCGTCGGCGTTTCGCAGCCCCCGGGCCTGGATGCCGTAGAGCGGCTGGTCTGCGGACAGGTGCGCCATCAGCCCCGCGTACGACCAGCTCGTCCCGGAACCAGGGTGCACGCAGAACAGCGGTGGCCTGTTCCCCCTCGGCCGCAGCGGGAGCAGGCATTCGAACGGGTCCCGGGTGGTGTCCGATCCCAGTTCCTCGGCGAGCATGGCAACGGTGGGCGACTCGAACACCGAGCGCACCGACAGCTCCACACCGAACGCGGCACGAACCCGATTCACCAACTGCGTGGCGAGGAACGAGTGTCCTCCCGACCTGAAGAAGTCGTCGTGGACGCCGATCGACGGCAAGCCCAGCAGCTCCTCGAACAGACCGCACAGGACTTCCTCCTCCGGTGTGCGAGGCGCGACCTCGTCAGTGCCGAGGCACGGTTCCGGGAGTGCGGATCGGTCGAGCTTCCCGTTGGCGGTCAGGGGGAACGCGTCGAGCGGCACGAACGCTGACGGCACCATGTATTCCGGCAGCACCGTCCCGACGTGCTTGCCGAGGGCCTCCGGGTCCACGCTGCGCCCGTCGTGGAGCACCACGTAGCAGACCAGGCGGAGATCTCGGGGCGGGTACTCCCGCGCGAGGACGACGGCCGTCCGCACCGCCGGGTGGCTGGTCACCGCGGACTCGACTTCGCCGAGTTCGATGCGGAAACCTCGGACCTTCACCTGGAAGTCCGCCCGGCCCACGAACCGGAGTTGCCCCTCCCGCGTCCACCGCACCAGATCACCGGTGCGGTACATGCGGGAACCAGCCGCTCCGAACACGTCGGCGACGAACCGTTCCGCCGTCATGTCCGGGCGGTTCAGGTACCCGCGCCCGACTCCCGACCCCGCGATGTACAGCTCTCCCACCGCACCCACGGCGACCGGTACGAGCTGGTCATCGAGCACGTACAACCGGGCGTCGCGGATCGCACCGCCGATCGGCGGTGCGCTCGGCCAGACCTCGGCGTTCCCGTCCAGCACGCATCCCGTCATCACGTGCGTCTCGGTCGGCCCGTACTGGTTGTGCATCCGCCGGCCGGGTACGCGAGCGTGGAAATCACGAATCGCGTCGCTGGGCACGAGCGCTTCCCCGGACTGCACGATGTCGCACAGCGCGGGAAGGTCGCGGTCCTGGTCGAGAGCGGCCTCGGCGACGGCCTGCACCACCAGGTTCGGTACGAACAGTTCCTCGATGCGGTGTTCGTCCAGCCAGCCGACCAGCCGTTCGGAGTCGCGACGCACGTCCTCCGGGCACTCCACGAGCGTCTTGCCGAAGAGCGTCGCGGAGAAGATCTCCTGCACCGACACGTCGAAACCGATGGGAGCGAACTGCGCCGTCACCTTGGGCTCGCCGGGGTCCCGTGGCAGCACGGTGTCCTGCCACGACACGAGGTTCACGACCGTGCCCGCCCGCTGCACGACGGCTTTGGGGCGACCGGTCGAGCCGGACGTGTAGATCACGTACAGCGGGTGATCGGCCAGCAGCGGTGCGTGCCGCTCGGCGTCCGCCAGGTCCGCCGACGTCTGCGCGGCGACGTGTTCCCGCAGCGCGGGGTCGTCCAAGCACAACGTCTCCCCGACGACGCCCGCGAAGCGCTCCCCCTGGTCGCTGTTCGTCAGCAGCACTGCGGGTTCGGCGTCGTTCAGGACGAACCGAATGCGCTCGTCCGGGTGCGAGACGTCGATCGGGACGTACGCGGCACCGGATTTCACCACCGCCCAGACCGTGACGACGAAGTCGATCGACCTGGGGAGCAGTACCGCCACGTACGACTCGGCACCCACTCCGCGTTCCACGAGGACTCGCGCGAGGCGATTCGCCCGCGCGCTGAGTTCCGCGTAGGTGACGGCATCCGAGCCGTGGACGACCGCTCGGCGTCGCGGTGTCGCCCTGACCTGCTCTTCGAACACGGCGGGCAGGTTCCGCCACGGCAACGCGCTCCCGGTGTCGTTGAAGGTACCGACGACCAGCTCGCGATCCTCCGGCGACAGCACGTCCACCCGGTCGACCCGCACCGCCGGGTTCGCCACCACGGTGCGCAGCAGCCGCACCAGGCGCTCGCTCAGCGCCTGTGCGGTGGACCGATCGAAGAGGTCGGCGCTGTACTCGACCGACGCCTGCATCCCCGCCGGGGAACCATCCTCACCGCGACTTTCGGCGAAGAACCAGAACAGGTCGAACTTGGCCGTGGGCTTGATGATCGGCTGCGTGCGGACCGCCAGCTCAGCCGACCGGTCCGGCGCGCCTTCCACGACCACCTGTTCGTTGTTGTTCAGCGTGAGCTGCACTTGGTACAGCGGGTGGCGAGCCAGTGAGCGATCCGGGTTGAGCAGCTCCACGAGCCGCTCGAACGGCAGTTCCTGGTGCTCGTAGGCCGCCAGGTCGGTCTCCCGGACGCGGTCCAGCAACTCGCGGAAAGTGGGATCGCCCGTGAGGTCGGTGCGCAGCACCAGCGAGTTCACGAAGAAGCCGACCACGTCGTCCACGGCGTCGTCGGTACGGCCCGCGATGGGTGTTCCGATCGGGATGTCCCGGCCCGCGCCCAGCCTGCTGAGGACGGCCGCCAGTCCTGCCTGCAACACCATGAACAACGTCGAACGGGTGTCCCGGGCCAACTTGAGCAATGCCGCGTGCAGGTCGGCGGGAACGTCGAACAGGACCATCCCGGCTTCCTGCGAGGACACCGCCGGCCGGGATCGGTCCGTGGGCAACTCCAGTTCCTGCGGAAGGCCGTCCAACGCCTCCGCCCAGTACGCGAGCTGGCTGCTCAGCTCGCTGTCCGGATCGTGCTCGGAACCGAGGATGTCCCGCTGCCACAGCGCGTAGTCCGCGTACTGGACCGGTAGCGGAGTCCACTGCGGGCTCACGTGTTCCCGCCGCGCGTCGTAAGCGACGCTGAGGTCCCGCCGCAGCAACGGCATGGACCACCCGTCACCGCAGATGTGGTGCAACAGCAGGAGCAGGACGTGGTCACCGGAATCCACAGCGAACAGCAACGCTCGCAGCGGGGGCTCCGCGGCGAGGTCGAACCGGTGCCGCACGGCGTCGGTGAGCCGGTCCTCCAGCTCGGCCTCGGTCGTGTTCACGACGTCGAGCGCGACGGTCGCGTCCTCGCGCACGACCTGGTACGGGCCTTCGTCGTCCTCGCCGAAGACCGTCCGCAGCGGCTCGTGGCGTGCGACCACGTCGCACAGCGCTTCGCGGAGCGCGTCCCGGTCCAGCCGGCCGGACAACCGCAAGGCTGCCGGGATGTTGTACGTCGGCTGGGGACCTTCCACCCGATGCAAGAACCACAGCCGCTGCTGGGCGAACGACAACGGAATCCGGGACGGCCTCGGCGTCGCGGGAGTCACGCCACCGCGCCGGGAACCGGCCCGAGCGAGGGCGGCGGACAGGCTCGCGACCGTCGGATGGTCGAACACCGACCGCACCGGCACTTCCCGGTGCAAGGTGGACCGGATGCGGCTCACCAGCCGGGTGGCCAGCAACGAGTTTCCGCCCAGGTCGAACAGGTGGTCGTCGATCCCCACCGAGCGCAGGCCGAGGATCTCCGCGAACAGCTCGCAGAGGATCTCCTCACGCGGTCCCCTCGGTCCGCGCTGGACCTCGGCCACCGCGGCGTCGACGTCCGGCAAGGCCGCCTTGTCGACCTTCCCGCCGGGCGTTCGGGGTATCTCCGGCACGGCGTGGACCGCGTTCGGCACCAGGTAGCGAGGCAGGACTTCGGTGATCGCGGCGCGCAACGCCGCCGTGTCGAGGTCGTCGGAACCCGCGACGTAGGCGACGAGCCGCTTCTCCCCGTCGGTGCGGAGGACGACCACGCAGTCCCGCACCCCGGGCTGCCCGGCGAGCACGGTTTCGATTTCCCCGGGTTCGACGCGGAAACCACGCAGCTTGAACTGCTCGTCCGACCGCCCCACGAACTCGAGCGCTCCGTCCCGGTTGCGGCGCACCAGGTCCCCGGTTCGGTACATCCGCGACCCGGCCGGTCCGAACGGGTTCGCCACGAAGCGCTGCCCGGTCGGTCCGGCCTGGCCTAGGTAGCCGCGTGCCAGCCCCGCACCGGCGAGGTACAGCTCCCCCGCCATACCGGGGGCGACCGGATGCAGGTCCCGGTCGAGGACGTACAGCGAGGTGCCGTCCATCGGCGCACCGATCGGCACCACCTCGCCGACCTCCTCGGCGGTTCGCACCGGCTGGTGGGTAGCGTTCACGGTGATCTCGGTCGGGCCGTACAGGTTGGTGACGGTCAGGCCGGGTGAGCGCTCCAGCACCCGCCGGAACGACCGTGCGGACGCGGCGTCACCTCCGGTCGTCACCTCCCGCAAGGTCGACAGCAGCGCGGGCTGCTCGTCGGCGATCAGGGTGAACAGTGCGGTGGTCAGCAGCGCGCCGGTCACCTCGTGCCGGACGACCAGCTCGTGCAGGCCCGCGAGATCCACCTCGCCGTCGGGCACGACGACGATCCGCTTGCCGTTGAGCAGCGGCACCCACAGCTCGTAGGTGGACGCGTCGAACGCCAGGGCCGCGGTCATCAGGACGCGGTCGTGCGCTCCAGTCCGCCAGCGCTGGTCGTGCGCCAACTCGGCGACGCCACGGTGCGTGATCCCGACGCCCTTGGGCACTCCCGTCGAGCCCGAGGTGAACATGACGTAGGCGAGCTGGTCCGGGGCGATCGCGACCTCCGGCGCGTGTTCGGGCATCCCGGCGACGGTCTCGTCGGAGTCGACGACGAGCGTTCGCAGCCCCAGCTCCGCCGCTTCCTCCTGGTAGCGCCGGTCGGTGAGGACGATCCGGGCTCCGACTTCCCGCGCCATCCGCCGACGCCGCCCCGTGGGGAACGAACGGTGCAGCGGGACGTAGGCACCGCCGGACCCGAGCACGCCGAGAACCGCCGTCACGGTGTGCGGTGCGCGCTCCATCAGGATGAGCACCCGCTCCTCGGGCTCGACGCCCTCGGCCAGCAGCCGGTGGCCGAGCCGGTGCGCACGGGCCACCAGCTCGCGGTAGGTGGTGTCGCCGCTGGCGCCGGAGACGGCGACCGCGTCCGGTGTCCTGCCGGCATGGTCGCGGACGAGATCGGGGAGGGAGCGGAGCTCGACCGGCCCGGGAACGCCGTGCGTTCCGGCTGCCACCGCCTCCGGCGCGCCGAGGGTGCCCACCGGGCGGTCCGGGTCGGTCGCGATGTCGGTGATCAGGCGTGCCACCCGATCCAGCACGTCCTGAGCCGTGGCGCGGTCGAACACGTCGGGCCGGTAGTCCAGGCGCAACCGGATCCGCTCACCGGGCGCACCGACGAGGGTCATCGGGTAGTGGCTGGCGTCCACTCCGTCCACTGCGGACACACGTAGGCGGTCGCCGGGGCCGTCAGCGGCCGGCGCGCTACCCGACGGGTAGTTCTCGAACACCACCAGCGTGTCGAACAACCCGCGCCCGCCTGCCGCGACCAGGCGCTGGATCTCGGCGAGGCCGAGGTGGTGGTACGGCATCAGCCTGGTCTGCTCGTTCTGGAGACCGTGCAGGAACTCGGTGGCGGTCTGCCCCGGCCTGACTCGCGCCCGCAGGGGCACGGTGTTGATGAACAGGCCGAGCATGTCCTCGACCCCGACGAGGTCAGAGGGTCTCCCGGACACCGTGATCCCCGCCGTGACGTCCCCTCGGCCGGTCAGCCGCGACACGACGCACGACCACGCGCCTTGCAGGACGGTGTTCAGGGTGAGTCCTTCGTCCCTGGTCCACGTGGTGAGCGCCGCCGTGACCTGCGCCGGCAGCGAGACTCCCAGCTTGCACGGGACCGTGGACGCGGGGTCCGCGTCGGGCGCGACGAGCGTGGCGCCGTCGATGCCGGCGAGGTGCTCCCGCCAGGCTCTGCGCGCCTCGTCCCGGTCTTGGGCGGCGAGCCAGCCGAGGTAGTCCTTGTACGGCCGTACGCGCGGCAATCCGTCCACGTCGCCGTTGCTCGCGTACAGCGCGAGGAGTTCCTTCCACAGCAACGGCATCGACCAGCCGTCGAGCAGGATGTGGTGGAACGTCAGGATGAATCGATGCCGCCGCTCCCCCTCGCGGATGAGCGTGAACCGCAGCACGGGCGGTGCGGTGAGGTCCAGCCGCCGCGCCCGCTCCTCGGCGACGGTGCGATCGGCGGCCTCGGCGCGCTCCCCGTCCGGCAGGTCACCGAGGTCGACCTCGCGCCACGGCAGTTCCACGCTCTTCGGGATGAGCTGCACCGGACGGTTCACGCCCTGGTAGCGGAACGCGGCTCGCAGGTTGTCGTGACGCCGCAACAGGCCGTCCGCGGCGGCGCGCAGCGCGACGCGGTCGAGGGGTCCCTCCAGGTCCAACACCAGTTGCACCGCGTAGAGGTCCGGCCCCGCCTCGTCGTAGACGTGGTGGAAGAAGATCCCCTCCTGCAACGGGGACAACGGCAGGATGTCCTGAAGGCCGGACCGGCTCATTCCGCGTTCCTCCACTCGGCTTCCAGCATGTCGATCTCGCTCTGGCTCAACTCCGCCAGTGCGACGTCGGACGGGGTGTGCCCGCCCCCGTCCGGGGCGTGCGCGTGTTCCACGAGCGCCCGCAACGCCTGGCCGAACAGGTCCGCGAGTTCCACGACCTCGCCCTCGTCGAGCAGGGCACGTGGCCACACCCAGTTCGTCTCCAGCTTCGGCCCGTCGGCCCCGTCCCTGGTGACGGTGGCGACCTCCAGCAGGTGGGGCAGCACCATGTCCTGGTCCTGGCCGCCGATACCGGAAAGATCTCCCAACAGGGACCAGGCCGCGCTCGGCCCGGATGCCTCGGACTCGGAGGAACGGCCCAGGTAGTTGAAACCGACTTGCGCCTGTGGGCAGCCGGCGAGGACGGTCGCGCCTCGCTCGTCCAGGTAGCGCAGCGCGCCGTATCCCAGGCCGTGGTCCGGGACGGCGCGCAGCCGTTCCTTGACCTGCCGCAGCACCTGCCCCGCGGCAGGGCCGCCCGCCATCGCCTCGACGCGGTCGACCGCACCGGTGTCGAGCAGGACGGGATGCATGTTGGCGAACCAGCCCATCGTGCGGGACACGTCGACACCGCCGAGGATCTCCTCCTCCCGGCCGTGGTTCTCCAGGTCGACCAGGACACCGGCGGCGCGGCCTCGCCGCCATTGGGCCAGCGCCATCGTCAGGGCCGCGAGCAGGACGTCGTTCACGCCCGCGTGGAACGCCTCCGGAGCCGTGGTCAACACCGCCTCGGTGACCTCCCGCGGCACTTGCCTGGACACCCGAGCGCAGTCGGCGTTCGTCCGGCCCACTGAATCGGCGTCCACTTCGAACAACGGGCTGCTCTCGGCATGCAGGCCCGCCCAGTAGGCGAGTTCCGGCTCCCGGCCCGGCGAACGGGCCCAGTCACGCAGCCGCAACGCCCACTGCCGGAACGAGGTGCGCACGGGCTGGAGCTCGACCGGCCGGGCGTCGTGCAGGCACTGGTACGCCTCGGCCAGATCCGGCACGAGTGCCGCCCACGACACCGGATCCACGGCGAGGTGGTGCGCGACGACGAGGATCGTCGCGGGTTCGCCTCCTCCTGCCGGGAAGTGCACCACTTGCAGGAGGCTCCCGGTCGCCAGGTCGAGCCGTTCCCGCGCCGAGGCGGCGTGGTCGGCCATGAGCCGCAGCCGGTCTCGGCCCTGCGACCGGGACACGTCGATGGTGCGGACCCGGTCGTCCGCCCGCACGGTTCCCGGCTCCACGACGTGCAGAGCCCAGCGCGAGCCGGCCCCGCGCCCGGTGTCGGCCGGGTCGAAGTCGACGCGCATCCGCAATGCGTCGTGGTGGTCGAGCACCGCCTGCACCGCCGAGACGAGCGTGTCGTGCTCGGTGTTCTCGGGAGCCCGCAGCACCTTCCACTGGTTGAGCCGGTCCACCGGCCCGCCCATCTCGGCGAACCAGTGCAGCACCGGGGTCAGTGGGACCTCGCCCACCCCGTTGGTGTCGGCGAGATCGGGCGCGCTCTCCTCGAACCGCGCCACCCGCGCCAGCCCCGCGACCGACTTGTGCTCGAAGACGTCCTTGGCGGTGAACACCAGTCCGACGCGGCGCGCACGGCCGGCGAGCTGGATGGACATGATGCTGTCCCCGCCCAACGCGAAGAATCCGTCGTCGATGCCCACGGACTCCAGTCCGAGAACGTCCGCGAACAGCTCGCACAGCACCTTTTCGCGCTCGTCCCTCGGCGCTCGCCCGGTCACCACGGCCTCGGCGACCGGCTCCGGCAGCGCGCGGTGGTCGATCTTGCCGTTGGGGGTGAACGGCAGTGCGTCGAGGCGGACGATCGCGGCCGGGACCATGTACTCCGGCAGTGCGGCGGCCACGTGCGCACGCAGCGCTTCCCCGTCCACGCCGGTCCCGGCGGCCGTCGGCACCACGTAGCTCACGAGGCGTTTGTCCCCCGGACGGTCCTGCCTGAGCAGCGTCACGCCCTGCGCCACGGCGGGATGTCGTTGCAGTACCGCGTCGATCTCGCCGAGTTCGACGCGGAAGCCGCGGATCTTCACCTGGTGGTCGACCCGGCCGACGAACTCCACGTCACCACGTGCGTTCCAGCGCACCAGGTCGCCGGTGCGGTACATCCGCTCGCCCGGGGCTCCGAAGGGGTCGGCCACGAACCGCTCGGCCGTGAGGACGCGGCGGCCCAGGTACCCCCGGCCGACACCGCTGCCAGCGAGGTACGCCTCGCCGAGGACACCGCGCGGCACCGGGTTGAGCGCCGCGTCCAGCACGTACAGCCGGTCGTCCGGGATGGCCCGGCCGGCGTCGGGCTGCTCGGCACCGGTGAGCGGTTCGCTCATCGTGGTGAGCACGGTCGACTCGGTGGCACCGTAGACGTTGACCAGCCGGCGTCCCGCACGATGCCAGCGCGCCGCGAGTTCAGCCGAGAACGCCTCGCCGCCGACCAGCACTCCGCGCAGGCTCGGCACGTCCAGGGGGTCGAGGGTGGCGAGCAGCGCCGGTGGTGCCGCCAGGTGCGTGACACCGTGCGCTCGGACGAACTCGGCGAGTTCGTCACCCCCGACGACGCTGTCCCGCGGTCCGAGCACCATCGTCGTCCCGCTCAGAAGGGTCATGACGAAGTCGCCGAGAGCCGCGTCGAAGTTCGGCGACACCAGCTGGAGCACGCGGCTCGTGCTGTCGAGGCCGAGTTTGTCGACGTGTCCGGCCGCCAGACCCGCGAGGCCGTGGTGATCCACCTGGACGCCTTTGGGCCGACCAGTCGAACCGGACGTGTACACGACGTAGGCCACTGCGGACAGCTGAAGCGGCGAGATCCTGTCGCCGTCGTCCACGTCGTGGTCAGGACACGCACGAATCGCAGCACGAACCGTCTCGTCGTCGACCAGCAACCGAGCGACGCCCTGGTGAGGAAGCGATTCCTCCAGGTGCCGCGCCGTGATCACCAGCGACGGTCGCGCGTCACCGAGCATGAACTCGATACGATCCGCCGGGTAGTTCGGATCGACCGGCAGGTAGGCCGCTCCCGCCTTCTGCACTGCGAGCAGGGCGACGACGAGTTCCTCGCCACGCGGCAAGGCGACCGCCACCACCCGCTCAGGACCGACGCCGAGCGAGATCAGGTACCGAGCCCACCGGTTGGCGCGGGCGTTGAGTTCCGCGAAGTGGATCTCCCAGCCCTCGGCCACCACGGCGGGGTGGTGCGGCGTCCGGTCGCACTGGCGCTCGAACAGCGTGGCCCACGTTCCCGGTTCGGCGTCGCCGCTGCCCGTCGCCACCAGTGCCGCGCGCTCGGAAGCCGCGAGCAGCTCCGCCTGCCGTACCCGGCGGGACGGATCCTCGACCAGCGAGGCCAGCAACCGCCGGAACCACTCGCCGAGTCGTCGCGCCGTGGCGGCGTCGAACAGGTCGGCGCTGAACTGCACCGTGCAGTCGAGCCCACCCGCGCGTCCGTCTCGGTCACGGGGCCGCTCACCGAAACCGAACAGCAGGTCGAAGTTCGCGACTCCGGTGTCCAGCGGGTACGAGGTGACGTCCAGCTCCGCGACGCCTCCGACTCCGCCGGCGCCTCCGCCGGGAACAGCAGCGGCGTCGTTGAGCGAGAGCATCACCTGGAACAGCGGATGCTTGGCCAGTGACCGATCCGGTGCCAGCAGGTCCACCAGTCGCTCGAACGGCACGTCCTGGTGGGCGTAGGCCTCCAGGTCGGTGCGGCGGACCCGCGCCAGCAGTTCCGCGAAGGTGGGCGTTCCGGACACGTCGGTCCGCAGCACCAGCGTGTTGACGAAGAAGCCGACCAGGTTCTCGGTCGCCGCGTCGGTCCGGCCCGCGACCGTCGTGCCCAGCGGGATGTCGTCGCCCGCGCCCAGTCGGTGCAGCAGCGCTGCCAACGTCGCCTGCAACACCATGAACACGCTCACCGCGTGCTCCCTGGCGACCTGCACGATCCGGGCGTGCAGGTCCGGGGGGACCTCGAAGGTGGTCCGACCACCCTGGTAAGACGACGAGGAGGGGCGGGGACGGTCCACCGGCAGGCTGATCTCGGTGGGCAGGTCGGCCAACGAGGACGTCCAGTAGTCCAGTTGAACGGCCAGTGGACTGTGCGGGTCGTCCTCGGCACCGAGCACCTCGCGCTGCCACAGCGCGTAATCCGCGTACTGCACGGACAGCTCAGGCCACTGTGGACTCTCGGCGGCCCGCCGGGCGCGGTACGCGGTGGTGAGATCGCGAACCAGGACCGGAACCGACCAGCCGTCGGCGGCGATGTGGTGCAGGGACAAGAGAAGCACGTGCTCGTCGTCCCGGCCGTCGATCTCGAACAGCACGCCGCGCACCGGTAGCTCGCCGGCGAGGTCGAAGCCCTGACGCGCCGCCTCCGTGACGTCTCCGGCGAGTCCGGCCTCGCTCGTCGCCACGACCTTCCAGGGTGGACGAACGATGTCGACGACCACCTGGTGGGGACCCTCCGCGTCCTCCACGAACACCGTCCGCAGCACCTCGTGCCGGGCCAGCACGTCCGCGAACGCCGCCGCGAGCGCGTCGCGATCGAGCCTGCCGGTCAGCCGGAGCGCCAGCGGCATGTTGTACGCCGCGTTGCCGCCCTGGAACCGGTTGACGAACCAGAGCCTGCGCTGCCCGAACGACAGCGGCAGCAGCCCGGGTCGGGAAGCCCTGCGCAGCGGGGTGCGCGCCCGGTCGGCGTCGCGCAGCGCCAGAGCGAGCCCCGCGACCGTCGGCGTGTCGAACACCTGCCGGACCGCGATCTCCGCACCGAAGGCGGCACGGATCCGGCCCGCCAGCGTGGTGGCGAGCAGCGAATGGCCGCCGCGCGCGAAGAAGTCGTCGTCGATGCCGACCGCACCGACGCCGAGCACGTCGGCGAACAACTCGCAGAGGATCTCCTCCTGCGGTCCGCGCGGAGACCCGCCGCCGGTACCGCCGTCCTCCGGTGCCGGCAGTGCGCGGCGGTCGAGTTTCCCATTGGGTGTCAGGGGAAGCTCGTCCATCAGGACGAACGCCGACGGCACTTGGTACTCCGGGAGGAGCGCCGCGAGGTGTTCGCGGACCGAGTCCACCCCCAGCGCCTCGCCGGCCGGCACGAGGTACGCCACGAGCCGGGCGCTTCCGGGCTGGTCCTCCCGCACGACGACGGCACTGCGCTCCACGGCGGGGTGCGCGGTGAGCGCCGCCTCGACCTCTCCCGGCTCGACGCGGAACCCGCGCAGTTTGACCTGGTCGTCGGCACGACCCAGGAAGTCCAGCGCTCCGTCCCGGTTCCACCGGACCAGATCCCCGGTTCGGTACATCCGCGCGCCGGGGGCACCGAACGGGCAGGCGATGAAACGCTCGGCGGTGCCCGCCGCACGGGCCAGATAGCCCCGGGCCAACCCGGAACCGGCGACGTACAGTTCCCCCGGCATTCCGGCCGGAACGGGTCGAAGCCGGCGATCCAGGACGAAAACGCTGGTGCCGAGCACCGGCCGCCCGATCGTCGGATGCTCGCCCACCGCGAGCGGTGCGCTCATCGTCGCGGCGACGGTGACCTCGGTCGGCCCGTAGGCATCGATCACGCGGCGGCCACCGGTCGCCCACCGGGACGCGAGTTCCGCCGTGACGGCCTCGCCTCCGATCACCACGCACCGCACGGCCGGAACCTCCTGCTCCGCGACCGTGTCGAGGAGCGAGGCGGACAGCATCACGTGGGAGGCGCGCCGTTTCACGAGTTCGGCGGCCAGCTCCGACCCGACGAGCCGACCGGGCGGTGGTGCCAGCACGAGTGCGGCACCCACCGACAGGGTCATCACGATATCGGCCACCGACACGTCGAACTGCGGCGACACGACCTGGAGCACCCGGCTCCGCGGCTCCAGGGCGAGCCCGTCCCGGTGGGTCGTCGCGAGTGCGGCCAGACCAGCATGGCTGACGGCCACGCCCTTCGGCTGCCCGGTGGAGCCGGAGGTGTAGATGATGTAAGCGAGGTTCGCCGGCGCCACCTCGGACTCGACCGGCGGGGCCGCCGCCTCCTCGTCGGTGCCGGGCACCAGGACCGCAGCGTCGACGCTGGATTCCAGGTCGGCCCGCGTCGCCGCGTCCGTCACGAACACGCGGGGCCGCGCCTCGGCGACGATCGCCCGGGTGCGCTCGGCAGGCGCGTCGGCTGCCAGCGGGAGGTACACCGCACCGAGCTTGAACACGGCCAGGACCGCCTCGATCCACTCGTACGAGCGGGGCAGCACGACCGCGACCACCTGCTCCGGTCCAGCGCCGTAAGCCGCCAGCCGGTGCGCGAGGGCGTTGGCCCGCCGGTCGAGTTCCGCGTACGACAGGCTGGTTCCGCTCTGCGCGCACTCCACCGCGATGGCGTCCGGTGTGGTCCGGACGACCTCGTGGAAACCGTCCGTCCAGCGGGTCTCCGGGTGCGGGCCGCCGCGGTTGTCGCCTCGCACGAGCCGCGCCAGTTCCGCTGGGGCGACCAATTCGGTGCCGGAGAGCGGACTGTCCGGTTGCCGCGTCGCCGCGTCGAGCAGCCGCACGAGCCGGTCGACGACGTCCTCGGCCGTCCGGCGGTCGAACAGCTCGACGTCGTACTCCAGCGAGCCGCGCAGGCGCTCCACCACACCGCTGGCGGCACGGCGTTCCCGCAACGAGAACGCCAGGTCCACCTTCGCCGTGGCCGTGCCGACCGGACGGGCGCTGACCCGCACGCCGCCCCACTCGTGCACGTCCTCGTCCACGGCCGCGCGATCGCTGTCGAAGGTCAGCGAGACCTGGAACAGCGGGTTCCTCGACCGGGAACGCTGTGGGCGCAGCACCTCCACCAACCGGTCGAACGGGACGGCCTGATGAGCGTAGGCGGCGAGGTCGGTGTCCCGGACCTGGCGGACGAGTTCGGTGAACGTCGGGTCCCGGCTCAGGTCGGCGCGGAGGACGAGCGTGTTGACGAAGAACCCGACGAGCCGGTCCACAGCCTCATCCCGGCGGCCTTCGATCGGCACTCCGAGCGCGACGTCCTCCCCCGCGCCCCACCGCGACAGCAGCGCCGACAACCCTGCCTGGATCACCATGAACACGCTCGCCCCGACCTGCCGTGCGAAGGCGTCCATGCGCGCGTGCAGGTCGGCCGGGACGTCGAACGCGACGACGTCGCCCCGGTGGGCGGGGCTAGCCGGGCGGGAGCGGTCGGGCGTGACGGTGCACTCCTCCGGCAGACCGGCGAGCGCTGTGGTCCAGTAGTCGATCTGGTCGGCGAGCGGGCCGTCCTGGTCGGTGGTGCCGAGCGTCCGCTCCTCCCACAGAGCCACGTCGGCGTACTGCACCGGCAACGACGGCCACGCCGGCTCGGTGCCCGAACAGCGTGCCTCGTAGGCCGAGCGGAGATCCTCGGCGAGGACCGGCAACGACCAGCCGTCGGCGGCGATGTGATGCAGGAGGACGAGGAGCACGTGCCGTTCGACGCCCACCCGGACGAGCCACGTCCTGATCGGCGGCTCGGCGGCGAGGTCGAACGGGTGGGCGACGAGGCCGGTCAGCGTGGCGTCCAGCTCGTCCTCGTCCACCACGATCCGCGGAGGACCGATGTGGACCTCATCGGCTTCGAGCAGGACCTGGTGCGGTCCCCGGGAATCCTCGGCGATCACCGTCCGCAGCGTCTCGTGGCGACGCACGACGTCGGCCAGCGCCGCACGCAGGGCGGACTCGTCCAGGCTTCCCGACAGCTCCAGCGCGAGCGGAAGGTGGTAGCTCGGGTTGGGTCCTTCCATCCGGTCCAGCAGCCAGAGCCGGCGCTGCACCATCGACAGCGGAACCCGCCGCGGCCGGGGGGTGGCTCTGGTGACGGGCGCGCGTGCGACACCAGCGCCGTCGAGGGTTCGGGCCAGCCCGGCCACGGTCGGCTGCTCGAAGACCTGCCGGATCGCGACCTCCACGCCCAGCGCGCCGCGAATGCGGTTGACCAGCCGCGTCGCGAGCAGCGAATGCCCACCCAGCGCGAAGAAGCTGTCCTCGACACCGACGTGCGGGACGCCGAGCACGTCGGCGAACAGCGAGCAGAGCACGTCCTCCCGTGCTCCGCGAGTGCCGCGGGCCGGCCGGGACGAGGACGCGTACTCCGGAGCAGGAAGCACCGCGCGATCGAGTTTTCCGTTGGTGGTCAACGGGATCTCGTCCACGCGAACGAACGCCGAAGGCACCATGTACTCCGGCAGCGTCGACGCCACGTGCGAGCGCAACTCCGCCACGTCCAGGCTCGCCCTCGCGACGACGTAGGCGACCAGCCGCGGGTCACCCGCGCGGTCCTCGCGAACGAGGGCGGCCACGCGTTCGACCGCCGGATGGGTTCGCACCGCCGCCAGCACCTCGCCGAGCTCGACGCGGTGTCCCCGCACTGCGACCTGGTCGTCGGCGCGTCCGACGTAGACCAGGTCGCCGTCGCTGGTGCGTCGCACGAGGTCTCCCGTGCGGTACATCCGCTCGCCCGGCTCGCCGAACGGGCACGCGACGAACCGCTCGGCGGTCGATCCGGGTCGACCGTGATAACCCCGCGCGAGCTGGACACCCGCCACGTACAGTTCGCCGACCACTCCGTCCGGCACCGGGGCGATCCGATCGTCCAGCACGTAGGCGCGCACGTTGCGGAACGGCCGTCCGATCGGCACGTCGCCCTCGGGTGTCGGGGTCGCCGGGTCGAGCCGGTATTCCAGGCAGTTCACCGTGAGTTCGGTCGGCCCGTAGACGTTGCGGACGGCGACCTCGGGATGCCGCGAGCGCCAGGCCGCGAGCGCGGGTCCGCGAAGCGCTTCGCCGCCGATCAGCAGCAGTTCGCTCGGGGACATGCTGTCCGGGAGCGACTCCAGCACCTCCAGGTGGCTCGGCGTCACCTTCATCAGCGTGGGACGCGCACGGTCGTCGGCCTCGTCCGCGTTCAACGACCCCAGGCGCACGCACCCACCGGCGACCAGCGGGGTGTACAGCGCGCTGACGGTGAGGTCGAAGGACACCGGTGAATGCAGCAGGGTGCTGCCGGCGGCCTCGGGATAGGCATCGCGAGCACGCTGGACGTAGGCGCCCAGCGCCCGGTGTTCCACAACGACGCCCTTCGGACGCCCCGTCGAGCCCGACGTGTAGATCACGTACGCGACGTCCCCGCCGAGCACGGTGGTCCGTCGGCCAGCTCCGAGGTTCTCGCCGTTGCGCCGCGCGAGGGCCTTGACGACCTCGGGTGCGTCCACCACGAGCCGCACCGCCGAGCCACCGGTCACGCGGGGCAGCGCGTCTGCGCAGGCCGCCGAGGTGACGAGGAGCTGCGGCGAGACGTCCCCGAGGACGTACGCGATCCGCTCGCTCGGCTGCTCCAAATCCACCGGCACGTAGCCCGCGCCGGCCTTCAGCACGCCGAGCAGCGCGACGACCAGGTCGACCGATCGCGGCAGCGCGAGGCCGACCAGGCAACCGCGCCCCACGCCCCGCTCGCTGAGCATCCGGGCGAGCCGGTTGGCCCGCGCGTTCAGGTCGGCGTAGGACAGCGTCTCCTCGTCCGATCGCACGGCGGGAGCCTGCGGGGTCCGCGCGGCCTGCTGCTCGAACAGGTCGGGAACGGTGCGGGCGGGCACGTCCTCAGCGGTGTCGTTCCAGTCCACGAGAACGCGGTGCCGCTCCGCGGGGTCCAGCAGGCGGAGATCGGCGACCGCGCGTCGCGGATCTCGCACTGCCTCCGACAGGACGCGCACGTAGCACCGGGTGATCATCTCTGCGGTCGCGCGGTCGAACAGGTCGGTGCTGAACAACAGGACGCCGTGCACTCCCGCCGGGTCGCCTTCGGCCGTCCGACGCTCCCGAAGTCCCATCGAGAGGTCGAACTTCGCCGAGCCCGTGGTGGCCGTGCGGGACGACACGGTGAGACCAGGAAGGTCCACCGCGTACTGCGGATCGTCGCGCTCGAACGTGAGCATCACCTGGAACAGCGGGTGCCGGGCCAGCGAACGACGCGGGTTGAGCACCTCGACCAAGCGCTCGTAGGGCACGTCCTGGTGGGCGTAGGCCGCGAGCGAGACCTCCCGCACCCGCGCGAGCAGTTCCGCGCAGCTCGGTCGGCCGGATAGGTCGTGCCGCAGCACCAACGAGTTCACGAACAGTCCGACCAGGTCCTCGACCGCCTCCTCCGACCGCCCGGCGACCGGTGTCCCGATCGGGATGTCGGTGCCCGCACCGAGCCGGTGCAGCGTCGCCGCGAGAGCCGCCTGCGCGACCATGAACACGCTCGCTCCGTGCGCACGGCCCCACCCTTCGAGTTCGCGGTGCAGGCCGGAGGGGATCTCGAACTCCACCTGACCACCCCGGTGCGACGGCTCCGCGCGTCGCGCCCGGTCGAACGGCAGCGGCAGTTCCTCCGGTACGCCGTCGAGTCGTGATCGCCAGTAGTCGAGCTGCGCTCCCGCGAGGCCGGCCTGCTCGCCCTCGTCTCCCAGCAGCGCGCGCTGCCACAGCACGTAATCCGAGTACTGGGCCGGAAGCGGCGACAGCCGCGGCGGCGTCCCCGCGCAGCGCGCCGCGTACGCCGCGCTGAGGTCGCGGGCCAACACCGACACCGACCACCCATCAGCGGCGATGTGGTGGACCAGCACCAGCAGGACGTGCTCGTCCCGGGCTCGTTCGAACAGCCGGACCCGCAGGGGTGGCTCGTTCTCCAGGTCGAAGCGGTGCAGCGCGTCCGCCTCGACCGCGGATTCCCACGCCGTGCCGCGTGCCTCCACGACGCGGAAGTCCACCGGCGTGGACGGTGGCAGGACGATCTGGTGCGCCCCTTCCTCGTCCTGGGCGACGACGGTGCGCAGCGACTCGTGCCTGACGGCCACATCGGACAGTGCGGCGGCCAGCGCGTCGCGGTCCAGGTTCCCCGACAGGTCCAGCACGAGCGGCAGGTTGTAGGTCGCGGAGGGTCCCCGGAGGCGGTGCAGGAACCACAGCCGTTCCTGGGCGAACGACAGTGGAACCCGGTCGGGTCGTACGGCATCCGCCGTCAGCGCGGGCCGAACCTCGTCGTCCGGGGTCAGGGCGCGCGACAGTCCTTCGACCGTCGGGTGCTCGAACACCCGACGCACCGCGACCTCCGACCCGAACGCGGTGCGGATCCGGCTCGTCAGGCGGGTCACGAGCAGTGAATGACCGCCGAGCGCGAAGAAGTCGTCGTCGATGCCGACCGATGCGACACCCAGCACCTCTGCGAACAGGGCGCAGAGCATCTCCTCCCTGGGGTTCCTCGGTCGTCGGGTCTCGGGAGCGTGCTCCGGCTCCGGTGCGGGCAGAGCCGCCCGGTCGAGCTTCCCGTTCGGCGTCAACGGAAGCGCGTCGAGCGGGATGAGGCTGACCGGAACCATGTACGCCGGCAGGTGTTGCGCCGCGTGCGCGCGGATCTCGGCCGTGGAGGCTGTGGCCACGACGTAACCGACGAGCCTTCGATCACCCGGCCGGTCCTCCCGGACCACCACGGCCGCCTGGGCGACGGCGGGATGTCTCGACAGCTCCGCGGCGATCTCCTCGGGCTCGATCCGGAAGCCCCGCAGCTTGACCTGGTCGTCGGCGCGGCCGAGGTGCTCCAGCCCGCCGCGAGCCCGCCAGCGGGCGAGATCCCCGGTGCGGTACATCCGCTCGCCCGGTCCGCCGAACGGGCATGCCACGAACCGCTCGGAGGTCAGATCCGGGCGGGCCAGATATCCCCGGGCCAGGCCCGCTCCGGCCACGTACAGCTCTCCCGGCACCCCGGGCGGGACCGGCCGCAGGTGCGCGTCGAGGACGTACACCCGGGTGTTCGCGATGGGCAGGCCGATACCCGGCTCCGGGTCGTCACCGGTCAGCATGGCCGACGTCGACCAGACCGTCGTCTCCGTCGGACCGTAGAGGTTCGTCACCGACGGCGCGTGTGCGTTCAGCGCGCGTGCGAGGTCTCCGGGCAGTGGTTCGCCACCGACCAGGACGCGCACCGAGCGCAGAGCGTCGGCGGCACCGCCGCCGACCACCTCGCGCCACAGGCTCGGTGTCGCCTGCATGACGGTGATGCCCGCCGACTCGACCAAGGCGCGGAGCCGCTCCGGGTCGCGGACGTCCTCGCGGGAAGCCAGCACGACGCGGCCACCCGACAGCAGTGGCGCGAGCAGTTCCAGTGCCGCGATGTCGAAGGCGACCGTGGTGACCGCGAGCAACCGGTCCGATGCCGACAACTCGACCGTGCGCGTCATGTCGGCCAGGAAGTTCGCCAGCGCGCGCCGTCCGACCACCACGCCCTTCGGGCGTCCGGTCGAGCCGGACGTGTGGATCACGTAGGCCGGATGATGGCCGCGTGCTCGCGTGCCCGGATCGGTCTCCGCTTCTGCTCTCAGCAGCGCTCTCGTGTCCTCCTCGTCGAGCAGCAGGACGGGTCGCCCCGAGGGGAGGTTCCGCGCCGTCTCCCGCATGGTGAGAACGCACCGGGGTTCGGTGCCGGCCAGCACCGTGCGCATCCGTCCGGCGGGATGCTCCGGGTCGAGCGGGACGTAAGCGGCTCCGGTTTTCACCACCGCGAGCATCGCCACGAGCAGACCCACGTCACGCGGCAAGGCGAGCGCGATCAACTCCTCTGGACCCGCGCCGTACCTGAGCAGGTGGTGTGCGAGCTGATTCGCGCGTGCGTCGAGTTCGGCGTAGGAGAGCACCACGTCGTCCTGCTGCACCGCGGGCGCCGTAGGGCATCGGCGTGCCCTGTCCTCGAAGAGCCCGACGATCGACTCGTCGTCCACCGGTCGAGCCGTGTCGTTCGGCTCATCGAGCAGCGCGCGGCGTTCCTGGTCGTCCAGCAGGTCGAGGGTGCTGACCCGACGGCGCGGGTCCTCGACGGCGAGGGCGAGCACTCGGACGAGCTGGCGGGCCAGCCGCTGGACCGTCTCCTGGTCGAACAGGTCGGTGCTGAACTCGATCGTACCGTCCACACCGGACGGACGCGGGCCGCCGCGGCGTCGCAGGGTGAACGCCAGGTCCACCCGGGACGTCGAGGTCGAAGCCGGGTGCGGAGTGCAGTCCAGCTCGGGCAGGTCGGGCGCGATCGCGTCACCGTCCGGCGCCAGCGCCAGCAGCACCTGGAACAGCGGGTGCCGGGACAGCGACCGCTCGGGCCGTACCGAGTCCACCACTCGTTCGAATGGAACGTCCTCGTTCGCGAACGCCGACAGGTTCGTGTGGCGCACCCGGTGGAGCACTTCCGCGAACTCGGGGTCGCCGGACAGATCCGCGCGCAGCACCAGCGTGTTCACGAAGAACCCGACGGTGTCCGCCACGGCGTCGTCGGGTCGACCGGCGACCGCCACCCCCAGCGGCAGGTCGTCGCCGGCTCCGAGCCGTGCGAGCAGGCAACCCAGCCCGGCCTGCACGACCATGAACAGGCTCGTCCCGCTGGCGCGGGCGAGATCTTCGAGTCGCTGGTGCAACGCGGCGTCCAGACCGAACCGCACGTGATCGCCGCGGAAGCTCGCCACGGCGGGCCGACGACGATCCGTGGGCAGCGCCAGCTCTGCCGGCGACCCGTCCAGTGTGGTCCGCCAGAACTCGAGCTGCTCGGCTAGCGGACTGACCGGATCGTCTTCGTCGCCGAGGAATTCCCGTTGCCAGAGCGCGTAGTCCGCGTACTGCACGGGGATCGGCGACCAGTCGGGCACCGCACCCGCACGACGCGCCGCGTACGCCCGGCCGAGGTCGCGGGCGAGCACCGTGATGGACCGACCGTCGGCCGCGACGTGGTGCGTGAGGAGGAGCAGCACGTGGTCGTCCGGTCCGAGTTCGAACAGCGTGCACCGCAGCGGGGGCTCGTGTGCGAGGTCGAAGGGCGTTGCCGACGCGGCGGCGAGGTGCTCGTCCACGTCAGCCGGATCCGCCGTCACCACCGGGAGCTCCACGTCGACGTCGTCGCGGACCACCTGGTGCGCTCCGGCGTCGTCCTCGGCGAAAACGGTGCGCAAGACCTCGTGCCTGGCGGCCAGGTCGGACAGCGCCGAGCGCAGCGCCGCCCGGTCGAGCGACCCGGACAGCCGCAGAGCCAGCGGCATGTTGTACGTCGCGTCGGGTTCGAAGCGATTGAGGAACCACAGCCGCTGCTGGCCGAACGACAGCGGCACCCGTTCAGGCCGGGGGACGGGCGTCATCACCGGTCGCGCGCGACGCGTTCGATCCAGCGCCTTGGCGAGCGCCGCCACCGTCGGGTGGTCGAAGACCTGGCGGACGGTCAGCTCGACGCCCAACGCGGCGCGGGCTTTGCTCACCAGGGCGGTCGCCAGGAGCGAATGTCCGCCCAGCCGGAAGAAGTCGTCGTCCACGCCCACCTGATCGGCACCGACGACCTCGGCGAACATGCCGCAGAGGATCTCCTCGGTCGGGCTGCTGGGCTCCCGTGCCTGCCCGTGTGCGTGCTCGGGTGCGGGAAGCGCGGCGCGGTCGACCTTCCCGTTCGGCGTCAGCGGAATCTCGTCCAGGACCACCCACTCCGACGGGACCATGTACTGCGGCAACGCCGAGCGCACGTGTTCGCGCAGGGCGTCCGGCCGGACACCCTCGTCCACCACGACGTAGGCGACGAGCCGCTGATCACCCGGGGTGTCCTCCCGGACGACCACCGTCGCCTGCTCCACGGCGGAGTTCCTCGTCAGCGCGGCTTCCACTTCGCCGAGTTCGATCCGGTGCCCGCGCACCTTGACCTGGTCGTCGACCCGGCCGAGGTAGTCCAGCTCGCCGTCACTTCGCCAGCGGACGAGGTCGCCGGTTCGGTACATGCGGTTCCCCGCGCCGCCGAACGGGTCGGCCACGAACCGTTCGGACGTCAAGCCGGCACGATGCAGATAACCGCGCGCGAGCTGCTCGCCTGCCAGGTACAGCTCACCCGGGGCACCGGGAGCCACCGGGCGCAGGGCGCCGTCGAGCACGTACGCCCGGGTGTTCCACACTGGACGTCCGATGGGAACGGGCCCGCGCGGGTCCTCCGCACCCGGTTCGAGCCGGTGCACGATCGTGCCGACCGTGGCCTCGGTGGGGCCGTATTCGTTGATCAGCGTGGTGCCGGGGTTCCTCCGCCGCCACGCTGCCGCGTTCGCACCGGTGAGCGCCTCACCACCGACGACGAGTTGGCCCGTCGGATTGACGTTGTCGGGCAGCGTGTTCAGCAGCGGGAGGTGCGCGGGTGTGGCTTTGAGGAACGTCGGCCTGCCGAGTCCCGCCACGTGCTCGGCGCTTCCGGTCAGCTCGGCGATCTCCACCTGACCACCGCAGGTCAGCGGTGCGAACAGCGACGTCACGGTGAGGTCGAAAGCCACCGACGAGTGCAGCAACGTGCGCCCGGAGACGCCGGGGTACTGGTCCCGGACGTAGCTCAGGTAGTGGCCGAGCGCGCGGTGCTCGACCACGACGCCCTTGGGGTGGCCGGTCGAACCCGAGGTGTAGATGACGTAAGCCGCGTCAGCGGGCCGCAGCTGCGCACCACGATCCCCGGCGGGGTGATCGCTGAGGTGTCCACCGACGTCGTCCCACGACACCACCCGGTCACCGATGCTCTTCGGCGCCAGGCCGGTGCCCGCCAGCACCAGCACCGGGTCCGCGTCGGCGACCAGGTGTTCGACGCGCTCGGCGGGATGCTCCGGATCGATCGGAAGGTACGCGGCTCCGGACTTGAGCACCGCGAGAAGGCAGACGAGCAGTTCCGGGCTGCGCGGGAGCAGGACCGCCACGATCGTTCCCGGACCCGCTCCCCGGTCGGTCAGCGAGTGGGACAACCGGTTGGCCCGCGCGTTGAGTTCGGCGTAGGACAGTTCGGTGTCGTCGCTGACGATCGCGGGCGCGTCCGGGGTGCTCCTCGCTTGTGCCTCGATCAACTCCGGCACCGAGACCCGGCCGACGGGGCGATCGGTGTCGTTGTGCTCGGTGAGGACCCGGTGCCGCTCCCCCGCGTCGAGCAGGTCGACGGCGCCGACGAGTTGCCGAGGATCGTCGGTGATCGCGGCCAGCACCCGCACCGTGCGGCGCAGGATCGCTTCGGCCTGCTCCCGGTCGACCAGGTCGGGACGGTGGTCCAGCTTCAGGCGCAGGGTGTGCCCCGGGCCGACGACGAGGGCGAGCGGGTAGTGCGTGGCGTCGCTGCTGCGTGCTCCGGTGAGCCCGAACTCGCGGGCGGTGGACGAATCACCCTCCCCGCTGAGGGGGTAGTTCTGGAAGGTGCACACCGTGTCGAACAGTTCGCCCACGCCGATCCAGCGCTGGATCTCCGACAAGCCGACGTGCTGGTGCGGCAACAGCACACCGTGCTCGGCCTGGACCTGTCGCAACAGTTCCACGAGGGTCTGATCGGGCCGCGTACGAACGCATCGGGGCACGGTGTTGACGAACATGCCGATCATGCGCTCCACCCCGTCCAGCTCGGGCGGGCGACCGGAGACCGTGTTGCCGACGACGACGGTGTCCCTGCCGGATTGGTGACCGACGACCAGCGCCCACGCGGTGAGGACGACGGTGTTCAAGGTCAGGCCGAGCTCCCGCGTCCGCTGGACGAGCCGTTCGGTCTCGTCCTCGGACAGCTCCGCGTGGACCTGCTCCGGCACGACCGGGTCGGTGGCGGCGGGTACGACCGCCGTGGATTCGTCGACACCGCCGAGCGCACGACGCCATGCCTGTTCGTCCGCCGCCGGGTCCTGGGCGGCGATCCATTCGAGGTAGTCCCGGTACGGCCGCGCCGGCGGCAGGGTGTCGGTCGCACCGGACTCGATCGTGAGCAGTTCGTGCACGAGGATCGGCAGCGACCACCCGTCGAGCAGGACGTGGTGGTAGGTCAGGATCAGCCGGAACCTGCCGGGGCCGAGGACGACCGCGGTGAAGCGCAGCAGCGGCGGGCTTCCGAGGTCGAAGCCTCGCGCGTGGTCCTCGGCGGCGACCCGGTCCGCTGCTGCTTCGCGCTCGTCGGCCGACGACGCTCCGCCCGTCAGATCGACCAGGTGCCACGCCGCCGGTACCGAGCGGAGGACGAGCTGCGCCCACTGGCCCGACTTGCGTTGCCGGAAGCAGCTCCGCAGGGCGGTGTGCCGGTCCAGGAGCGCCTGCGCGGCGGCGTGCAGGCATTCGATGTCGACCTGGTCTCGTTCGAACTCCAGCACGGACTGTCCGATGTAGACGTCCGTGCCGTTCGGGTCGTAGACGTGGTGGAACAGCAGGCCTTCCTGGAGCGGCGAAAGTGCGAGAATGTCTTCGATCAGTTTCGAGCGGATCACGTCAGCTCCCCCAGCCGGCTTGCAGTTCGGACTCGAACTCATCGATCTCGTCCTGGTCGATCGCGTTCAGGCCCACGTCGGACGGGGTCACGCCCCGGTCGCCGACCCGGTCCACATGCGACACCAGGCCTTCGAGCACCCGGAACCAGAGGTCCGCGATCGTTCGCACGGACTCCTCGCCGAGCAGGCCCCCTGCCCAGTTCCAGCTCGCGACCAGGCGGGAGCCGTCCTCGCCGTCGACCACACCGGCGTTGAGCTCGATCACGTGCGGCAGCGGCAGATCAGGATGCTGGTCCGGCCCGGTGTCGAGACCGAGCTCCATCCCCCACTCGACCGGACCAGGCGCGTCGAAGCGGCCGAGGTAGTTGAACGCCACCTGCGGTGCACGGCCCCGCGCCAGCGCAGGCCCGGTCTCGGCATCGAGGTGGCGGAGCAGTCCGTACCCCATGCCCCGGTCGGGGAACCCGCGAAGTTGCTCCTTGATCCGGCGCACCGCGGTAGCCGCGGACGCGCCACCGGCGAGCAGGTCCGCGCGATCGACCTCACCCGGGTCGAGGCGGACCGGGTGCAGATCGGTGAACCACCCCACGGTCCGGGAGAGGTCCGCATCGCCGACGACGTCCTCCTGGCGACCGTGCCCTTCCACGTCGAGCAGGAGCACCGACCCACCGCCGCGGGCCGCGTCCGCTCGCCAGGCGGTCACGGCGACCGCGAGCGCGGTGAGCAGCACGTCGTCGACGCCCGCCCGGAACGCCGCCGGAGCGGAGGCCAGCGCGGCTCCGGTCACCTCCGGCCCGAGAGTGCTCCGCCAGCGCCGTACCGTGCCGTAGGTGTCCCGCGCGGGGTCCAAGGCCCGTGAACCGAGCAGCGGGTCCGGGGTGTCCACCACGTCGGACCAGAACGCGGTCTCCGAGCGACGCACCGGCAGCGTCGCGATCTCGGTGAGCCGCCGCGCCCAGGACCGCAGTGAAGTACCCACCGGGAGCAGCACCGGCCGCTCACCCCGCGCGGAGGCCGCGTACGCCTCGGCCAGGTCACCGAGCAGGATGCGCCAGGAAACACCGTCCACCGCGAGGTGGTGCGCCACGATCAGCAGCCGGCCTGGCTCGTCGCGGCCGTGGTCGAGCCACACCACCGCGACCATCGCCGCGGCTTCGGGATCGATCCGCTCGCGGGCCAGCACCGCTTGCTCCCGCACCGCCGCCCCACGTCCGTCCGAGTCCTCGGTGGACACGTCGACCCGGCGGACGCACTCGGCGGCCACGACCGCTCCGGTGGGAGGAACGTCCATCTCCGCACCCTCGCCGGTTCCCGTCAGCGTCATCCGCAGGGCGTCGTGCCGATCGAGCAGCACCTGCCACGTGTCGATCAGCGCGTCGAGGTCCAGGTCCGCGGGGACGGTCACGACCTGCGTCTGCGTGAAGTGCTCGATCGGGCCACCGCGGTCGAGGAACCACCGGGCGATGGGGAGCACCGGCGCGGTGCCTACCGCGTCCTCGCCGTCGACCGCCACGGCACGGGCGTCGGTGACCACGCTCGCGAGCGAAGCGGCGGTCTGGTGCTCGAACACCTGCCGCAGCGTGATCGAGAGGCCCTCGCGGCGCGCCCGGCTGACGAGTTCGATGGACAGGATGCTGTCGCCGCCCAAGGCGAAGAACTCGTCGTCCGGCCGGACGTCCTCACGATGCAGGACCTCGGTGAACAGCCCGCGCAACACGTCCTCGACGCGCCCACCGGACGACCCGGCACCAGCGACCTCGGTACCGCGGTCCACGTCGACGGCGTCGGGTGACCCGAGTGCCTCGACCGCACCGCGACGGGTGCGGCGAACGCGGACGCCGGTGGGGTGCAGCACGTCGTGGACGAGTCCGGTCGGAGCCGCGACCGCCGCTGCCGGGGCGAGCGCCAGGCGCTCGACGCCGCTGCCGGCCACGTGCAGTTCGCCGGCGACTCCCGTGGGCGCGAGGCGCCCTTCCGAATCGAGCACGAAGTAGTGCAGCAGCGGGGCGGCCTCCGACCAACCCAACGAGTCGACGACGGGACGCCATTCCTCGCCGAACTCTCCGTGGAGCAGGGCCTCCTGCTCGTCCGGCAGGAACACGTCGAGGTCGGACACCCGACGTCGCGCGTCGCGCACGGCGGCGTCGAGCAGGATTTCGAAGCGCCGCGCGATGGTTCTCGCGGTCTCCTCGTCGAACAGGTCGTCGCTGTAGTGCAGGACGCCGGCGAGTCCGCCCGGTGAGCCGTCCTCGGCGCGAGCGCTGCGCACGGTGAAACCGAGGTCGAACTTCACCGAACCGGTGTCGGTGGGCTGGGGTGACACGCGGAGGCCGTGCATTCCGTGCGCCGCGTCGAGGGCGGTCTGCTGATCGTCGTCGTCGAAGGTGAGCATGACTTGGAACAACGGATGCCGCGACAACGAACGCTGCGGATTCACCACCTCCACCACACGCTCAAAAGGCACATCCTGATGCGCGAACGCACCCAAATCCACCTCACGAACACGACCCACCACATCCACAAAAGACGGATCCCCCGACACATCCACCCGCAACACCAACGTATTCACGAAAAACCCGACAACACCCCCCACCGCCTCATCAACACGACCCGCCACCGGAGACCCCACCGGAACATCAACACCCCCACCCAACCGCGACAACAACACCACTAACGCCGCCTGCACCACCATGAACACACTCGCATCCACAGACCGCGCCAACCCCACCACACCAGCATGAACACCCGCAGAAACCCCGAACTCCACAGACCCGCCCACACCAGACGACACCACCGGACGCACCCGATCCACCGGCAACACCAACTCACCCGGCACACCCGACAACACATACGACCAATAACCCAACTGCCCCGCAATCACACTCCCCGCATCACCCTCAACACCCAAAAACCCCCGCTGCCACAACGCAAAATACAAATACTGAACACCCAACACACCCCACCCAGGCACACCCCCGCACACCCGAGCCGAATACGCACACCCCACATCCCCCGCCAACACACCCAACGACCAACCATCCGACACCACGTGATGCACCAACAACAACAACACGTGCTCGTCCGGTCCGACGCGGTACAAGGTCATGCGCAGCGGCGGTGCGGCCGACAGGTCGAAGCAGTGGCGGACCTCCTCGTCCAACAGGGCACGGAGATCCGCCTCGTCCGCGTCGACCACGGTCAGTTCCGCCGCGGCCTGCTCGGCGTCGAGGACGACCTGGAACGGGCCGTCGGCGTCCTCGGCGAACACCGTGCGAAGCGACTCGTGTCGTCCGACCACATCGGACAGTGCGGATCGGAGGGAATCGAGGTCGAGCGAACCGGAAAGCCGCATCGCCATCGGCAGGTTGTAGGCGGCTCCGGGCTGGAGCTGGTGCAGCAGCCACAGCCGCTGCTGCGCGAAGGACAGCGGAATCCGCGCCGGCCTAGGCCGTACGCGGACGACTCCGGCACGAGCGGCACCAGCGTCCTGGAGCACCTCGGCAAGGCCGGCCACGGTGGGAGTCTCGAACACCTGCCGCAGCCCGGTTTCCACGCCGAGCAGCGAGCGGATCCGGCCGACCAGACGGGTCGCGAGCAGCGAGTGGCCGCCGAGCGCGAAGAAGTCGTCGTCGATGCTCACCCGCTCCGTACCGAGAACCTCCGCGAACAACTCGCACAACCGTTCTTCCTCGACGGTGCGCGGCGCGCGGCCTTCCGGTCGGTGTTCGCCGTCCGGTTCGGGCAGTGCCGCGCGATCCAGCTTCCCGTTCGCCGTCACCGGTAACGCGTCCAGGAGCACGACCGCCGCTGGCACCATGTGTTCCGGCAGGACTGTTCGCAAGGCGGTCCGCACGTCCTCCGGACGAGGCGCGAGGTCGGGGTCGACGGCTACCACGTACGCGACCAGCCGGTCCTCGCCATGCACGTCGGGACGGGCGACGACCACCGCCGACGACACGTCACGGTTCTCGCGCAGCGCGGCCTCGACCTCACCCGGCTCGACCCGCATTCCGCGAACCTTCACCTGGTCGTCAGCACGCCCCAGGAACTCCAGGTAGCCGCCCGAGGTCCACCGGGCCAGGTCGCCGGTCCGGTACATCCGGTCACCCGGGGCTCCGTGCGGATCGGCGACGAAGCGGTCAGCGGTGAGGTCGGGCCGGTCGAAGTATCCGCGCGCGAGCTGAACTCCGCAGAGGTACAGCTCGCCCGCCACGTTGCCGGCGACCAGGTCGAGCTTGTCGTCCAGCACGCGGACCGCGGTGTTCCACACAGGACGACCGATCGGGACGACCGCGTCACCGCGATCTGCCTCGTACTGCCACCACGTGACGTCGACCGATGCCTCGGTCGGGCCGTACAAGTTGTCCAACCGGGTGTCCAGGACGGCCCTGCCCCTCTTCGCCAGATCGCCCGGCAACGCTTCGCCACTGCACAGGACGCGGCGCAACGTCGTGCATTCCGCGGCCTCGGGCACGTCGAGGAAGGCCGCCAGCATGGGAGGGACGAAGTGGACCGTGGTGACGCGCTCGCGCTGGATGAGGGAGGCGAGGTACGCGGGGTCGCGGTGCCCCAGGGGCGCGGCCAGCACCAGGCTCGCTCCGGTGATCAGCGGCCAGAAGAACTCCCACACCGACACGTCGAAACCTGTCGGTGTCTTCTGGAGGACCCGGTCGTCCGCCTCCAGCCCGTACTCGGCCTGCATCCAGTCGAGCCGGTTGACGATCCCCGCGTGATCGACGACCACGCCCTTCGGTCGCCCGGTCGAACCCGAGGTGTAGATGACGTAGGCCGGATTGCCGGGGAGCACGGCGTCGGATCCGATCAGGGCGAGATCGGATCCGTCGCGCTGATCGAGGTTCGCGCGGACCTCCACCGAGTCCACGACGATGCGGGGCACCCCGCCACTCGTGGACGGGAGGAACCGCTCGGTCTCCTCGGTCGTCAGCAGGACGTCCGGACGAGCGTCGCCGAGCAGGAACGCGATGCGCTCCGCGGGATGGTCCGGGTCGATCGGTACGTAGGCCGCGCCGGACTTCAGCGCGGCGAGGAGGCCGACGACCAGCTCGGGAGAACGCGGCACGGCCACCGCGACCCGCCGCTCCGGCCCCGCCCCGTGTTCGACCAGCAGCCGTGCGAGCCGGTTCGCACGCTCGTTGACCTCCTGATATGACAGGTCGACCTCGTCGAAGCGAACCGCGACGCGGTCGGGTGTCCGCCGCACCTGCTGCTCGAACCGCTGTGGGAGACATCCGCCCTCGGTGGGGTGGTCGGTGTCGCTCCAGGAACCGAGCAGGGCGCCGCGTTCCTCGTCCGTCAGCACGTCGACGGCGCTCACCGGCAGGTGCGGGTTGGCGACCACTTCTTCGAGGACCTGAACCAGGCGTTGGGTCAGTTGTTCTGCCGTGGAGCGATCGAACAGATCGGCGCTGAACTGGAGCAGCCCCCGCATCCCGTCCGGTGATCCGTCCTGGCGCCGTCGTTCGCCGAAGCCGAACATGAGGTCGAACTTGGCGGAGCCGATGTCGACGACCTCGGCGGTCGCCCCGTGACCGAAACGGTCGGCCATCGCCTCGACCGCGCCTTCGACGGCCGTGTTGTCGAAGGTGAGCATGACTTGGAACAACGGATGCCGCGACAACGAACGCTGCGGATTCACCACCTCCACCACACGCTCAAAAGGCACATCCTGATGCGCGAACGCACCCAAATCCACCTCACGAACACGACCCACCACATCCACAAAAGACGGATCCCCCGACACATCCACCCGCAACACCAACGTATTCACGAAAAACCCGACAACACCCCCCACCGCCTCATCAACACGACCCGCCACCGGAGACCCCACCGGAACATCAACACCCCCACCCAACCGCGACAACAACACCACTAACGCCGCCTGCACCACCATGAACACACTCGCATCCACAGACCGCGCCAACCCCACCACACCAGCATGAACACCCGCAGAAACCCCGAACTCCACAGACCCGCCCACACCAGACGACACCACCGGACGCACCCGATCCACCGGCAACACCAACTCACCCGGCACACCCGACAACACATCCGACCAATAACCCAACTGCCCCGCAATCACACTCCCAGCATCCCCCTCAACACCCAAAAACCCCCGCTGCCACAACGCAAAATCCACATACTGAACACCCAACACACCCCACCCAGGCACACCCCCGCACACCCGAGCCGAATACGCACACCCCACATCCCCCGCCAACACACCCAACGACCAACCATCCGACACCACGTGATGCACCAACAACAACAACACATGCTCGGTCACGTGATTCGGGTCGTCGTCGGAATGCACGACGAAAAGAGTGGGGCGCAGGGGAATGTCGGTCGCGAGATCGAATCCGACCTGTCCGTGCGAGACGAGTTCGCCTCGCAGGTCGCTCTCGGACACCTCGACCGTGGTGAAACCGAGTCGTACCGACTCCGGTGCCAGCACGACCTGGAACGGCCCCTCGTCGTCTTCCCCGAAGACCGTTCTCAACGACTCGTGGCGTTCGACCACATCGGACAGCGCCGCTCGCATCGCCGCGTGGTCGACCGCGCCGGGGATCCGGAGCGCTACCGGCGTGTTGTACTGCGAACGCGGCCCCTCCATGCGGTTGAGGAACCACAACCGCTGCTGGGCGAACGACAACGGTAGCCGCTCGGGACGCGGCAGGGCCACGACCGGTGGCCGGGACGAACCGGTGCTCGTCTCGATCACGGCGGCCAGGCCGGCCACGGTCGGAGCGGTGAACAACTGGCGGATCGTGACGTCCACGCCGAAGGCCGACCGGATGCGACCGGCGAGTGTCGTACCGAGCAGGGAATGACCGCCCAGATGGAAGAAGTTGTCATCGATGCCGACCTGCGGCAGCCCGAGAACGTCCGCGAACAGCTCGCACAGGAGCCCCTCCTGCGGAGTGCGCGGCCCGCGCCCGTGCGTCCGGACCACTTGCTCCGGTGCCGGCAGGGCGGCCCGATCCACTTTGCCCGCCACGGTCAACGGCATCTCGTCCAGCGGCACGAACACCGCGGGAACCATGTAGTCGGGAAGCCCGTCCTCCACGTGCGCCCGCAGGTCCGCGTCCGCGACAGGCCGTTCGCACACCACGTAGGCCACCAGGCGCGTCCCGCCGGAGCCGTCAGCACGCGGCACGACCACGACGTACCGGACGTCGCGGTGTCCCTGCAGGACGGACTCGATCTCACCCAGCTCGACCCGGAAACCGCGGATCTTGACCTGGTCGTCGGTCCGCCCTGCGAACTCCAGCTCGCCGTGCCGGTTCCACCGCACCACGTCACCGGTGCGGTACATCCGGGAGCCCGGTGCCCCGAAAGGATCAGGCACGAATCGCTCGGCGGTGAGTCCCGGCCTGTTCAGGTACCCGCGCGCGAGCCCGGAACCCGCGACGTACAGCTCTCCGTGCACGCCGATCGGCACCGGCCTCAGTCCGGTGTCCAGGACGTACACCGTGGTGTTGGTCGAAGGAACACCGATCGGAACGGGATCGGTCACCGGTTGCTCACAACGACGGCTCGACACGTCCACAGTGGTCTCGGTCGGACCGTAGGCGTTGAACAGCGTGTGGTTGCGAGCCCAGCGGGTGGCGACCTCGGCGGGCAGGCTGTCGCCGGCCGACACCACGCGCAGCCCCTGGGGAACGGTTTCCGGCCGCATCACCGCCAGTGCCGCCGGAGGCAGCGTGACGTGCGTGATCCGCTCGTCCTCCAGCAGCCGCCGGAGTGCGTCGCCGGGGTTCCGGCTCCCCTCGGCGGGCAGCACCAGGCACGCACCCGACAAGTGCGCCATGCACATCTCGGAGACCGACGCGTCGAATCCTGGCGACGCGAACTGGAGGACCCTGCTGGATTCGTCGACTTCGAAGGCGGCGATCTGGGTCCGAGCGAGGCTCGCGACGCCTTCATGAGTCACCACCACCCCCTTGGGCCGACCCGTGGACCCGGAGGTGTGGATCACGTAGGCGGCGCGACCGCGCGACCGCACCCCTCCTCGCTCGGTCGCGGACAGGTCGGTCCCGGCGCAGCCCGTGACGGCGGACTCAACGGCTGGGTCGTCCAACAACAGCACCGGCGACGCGGTCCTCGGAAGCAGCCGGACGTGCGCGGAGTCCGTCACCACGAGCACCGGCTCGGTGTCCTCCAGGATCAGGCCGATCCGGTCGGACGGTTGGGTGGTGTCGATCGGCGCGTAGGCTCCTCCGGCCTTCATGGCCGCGAGGAGTGCGACGACGAGTTCGGGCGAACGCGGCAAGGCGAGGGCGACGACGGAATCGGGCCGTACTCCTCGACTGACGAAGTGCCGCGCCAGGCGGTTCGCTCGCGCGTTGAGGTCCGCGTAGGACAGTTCGCCGTCCCACCACCTGAGGGCGGTCGCCGAGGGGGTTTCGGCCGCCTGCCGTTCGAACAGCTCGGGCCAGGTTCCCTCCGCTTCGTCCCGGGAACCGTTCCACTCCACGAGGGTCCGCTGCCGCTCACCGGGTATGAGGACGTCCAGCGTCGAGAGCGTGCGGTTCGGCTCGGCGATGACGTGTTCCAGCACGTGCTGGAGTCGTGCGGCGATGAGCAGCGCCGTCTCGGGGTCGAAGAGATCGCTGCTGTAACGCACCCCGCCTTCCAGACCCGCCGCCGCGCCGTCCGGCGAGAACGTCTCCCCGAGGTCGATCGACAGGTCGAACTCCGCGCCCCCGGTATCGGTGTCGAGCAACTCCACCTGCACCCCGGGTGCCGCATTCACCGCGTCGAGCCCGTCCTGGCGAAAGGTGTTCTGCCAGCTCAACATCACCTGGAACAGCGGGTGGCGCGACAGCGAGCGCGTCGGTTGCAGTGCCTCCACCAACCGCTCGAACGGAACGTCCTGGTGCGCGTAGGCCGCCAGGTTCGTGTTCCGAATCCGGTCGAGCAGGTCGAGGAATTCGGGGTCGCCGGAGGTGTCGGTCCGCAGGACCAGGGTGTTGACGAAGACACCGACGAGTTCGTCGACGGCACCGTGCGTCCGTCCGGCGATCGGGATGCCGATCGGGAGGTCCGTGCCCGCCCCCATCCGCGACAGCAACGCCGCGAAAGCGGCTTGCACGACCATGAAGACACTCGTGCGGCTCTGCCTCGCCAGGGCGCGGACACCCTCGTGCACCGCGGCCGGGATCTCGAACTCCAGGCGCCGGCCCTGATGGGAGGCGACGGCGGGGCGCGGCCGGTCTGCCGGGAGCGGCAACTCGTCGGGGGCGTCCCGGAGCTCCTCGCGCCAGAACGCCATCTGTCGAGCGAGGACGCTGCCGGGATCGTTCTCCGAACCGAGAACCTCCCGCTGCCACAGGGAGAAGTCGGCGTATTGCACGGCCAGCGCCTGCCAACGGGGCGCACGTCCGTCGCGCCGGTCGGTGTAGGCGATGGTGAGGTCGTGCACCAGGCGTTGCATGGACCAGCCGTCACCCGCGACGTGGTGGACGACGAGCAGCAACACGTGCTCGGCCGGAGCGTCGACCACGTCGAACAGCCGCGCGCGCAGCGGAGGGTCGACCGTGAGATCGAAGTGCTCGCGCACCGCGCGCACGAGCTCCTCGTCGAGGTCGTTCCGGTCGACGCGCACCACCGGCAGAGCCGTCGCGGACTCGGCGACCGGGAGCACGATCTGGTGCAGTCCGTCGTCGTCTTCCGCGAACACGGTGCGCAACGTCTCGTGCCTTGCCACCACATCGGACAGCGCACGGTGGAGCGCCGGAACGTCGAGGTCACCGGTCAGACGTAGTGGCACGGGAATGTTGTAGGTCGCACTGCCGCCGTCGAGGCTGTCGAGGAACCACCAGCGGTGCTGGGCGTACGAGACCGGCACCCGATCCGGGCGTCCCCGCTTGTCGAGCGGTGGCAGCTCGCCGATCCGTTCCGCCCCGCCGATCAGCGCTGCGAGGTCGGCCACCGTCGGCGACTCGAAGAGCTGCCGGATCGGCAGGTCCACCCCGAAGGTGGCCCGGACCCGCGCGACCAGTTTCGTCGCGAGCAGCGAATGCCCGCCGAGGGCGAAGAAGTCGTCGTCGATGCTCACGCCGGTCACATCGAGAACGTCCGCGAACAGCCCGCACAACAGCTCGTCCTCGGGGCCGCGCGGACCACGGCCGGCCGGTCGCGTGGTCGTCGTGGGCTGCGGAAGCGCCTTGCGGTCTACCTTGCCGTTGGCGTTCAACGGCAGCGCGGCGAGGACCGTCACGGTGGGAACCATGTACTCCGGCAGCACCCGCCGGAGGTGTTCCCGCACCTCGTGGGCCGTCTCCGCTCCGGTGTCGGCCACCACGTACGCGACCAGGCGCTGGTCGCCGGGCTGGTCCTCGCGCAGCAGCACCACCGCCTGGCCCACACCGGGGTGGCGCAGCAGCGCCGATTCGATCTCGCCCAGTTCGATGCGGAATCCACGCACCTTCACCTGCGAGTCGGCACGGCCGACGAACTCCAGCTCCCCGCGTTCGTTCCAGCGCACCAGGTCACCGGTGCGGTACATCCGCGAACCGGCGGGACCGTGGGGGTCCGCGACGAACCGTTCCGACGTGAGGGCCGGCCGCTTCCAGTAACCCCGCGCGAGCACGGAACCGGCGACGTACAGCTCCCCCGCCGTGCCCTGGAGCACCGGGCGCAGGCTGCCGTCGAGAACGTAGGCACGGCTGTTCGGGAACGGGCGTCCGATCGGCACCGCGCCGGACGGCGTCGGCACTCCCGGTTCGAGCCGGTGCTCGGTGACGTTGACCGTCGCCTCCGTGGGTCCGTAGGCGTTGCACACCGTCACGTCGGGGAACCGCGACCGCCACGAGTCCAGCGCACCGCCGAACAGGGCCTCGCCGCCCAGGATCAGGCATCCGCTCGGGGAAGCCTGGTCCGGCAACGCCTCCAGCATCTCCAGGTGGCTCGGCGTCGCCTTCAGCAATGCCGGCCGTCCCGCCGCGCGCACCTCGGACTCGGTCAAGTCCGCCAGGCGCACGCATCCGCCGCTCACCAGCGGGGTGAACAGCGCGGTGACCGTGAGGTCGAAGGCGAGCGGAGAGTGCAGCAAGGAGGACTCGCCCGCGCCGGGGTAGGCCGTGCGAGCACGCGCCAGGTACCCGGCCACCGACCGGTGCTCGACGACTACGCCCTTGGGATGCCCGGTGGATCCCGACGTGTAGATGACGTAGGCGGGGTGCCGCGGGCTGATCGGGCTGAGGCGATCAGCGTCCGAAAGGGCGTACGACGGCAGTGCCGCGAATTCCGGGGCGGCGAGCGCTTCGGCGAGGACGGCGACCTCGGCGTCCCCGGTGGACACCGAGCCCGCCGCCTCGTCGGAGGTGAGGATCAGCGCCGGGGAGCAATCGTCGATCACGTACCGGACCCGCTCGGCCGGATGGTCCTGGTCGACGGGCACGTACGCGGCGCCCGACTTCAGCACGGCCAGCATCGCGGCGACCGCCTCCACCGAGCGCGGCAGCACGAGCGCGACGAACGATCCCGCGCCGACGCCACGAGCACGCAGATACCGGGCGAGCCGGTTCGTGACGGCGTCCAAGTCCCGATAGGACATCCGCGCGTCGGACGACCACAGCGCGAGCGCATCGGGAGTGTCCCGCGCCTGCCGGGCGAACAGGTCCGGGAGCAGGACCGCGGCACCGTCGTCGGTCTCGCCCGAGCCGAGTTCGAGTGCGGCGCGACGACGATCGTCGTCCGGTCCGGGCAACCCGCCGATCGGCTCGTCCACCTCGGACAGAAGTGTGCGGAGGAAGCTCAGGAAACCATCCCGGTGTGCGCGCACGGCATCGCCGTCGAGCACGTGCGGGTTGCCGTCGAAGTCGACTCGGACACCGCTCGAACCGTCGGCGGTTCCGTAGGCGTGCACCGACACGTCGCGCACCCGGCCGGTGGACAGCTGCCGCGCGACCACCTCGTGCCCGTCGAACTGAACGGTCTGGTCGAAGGTGACGACGTTGACCACCGGACTCGCCGACGCCCCGGAGCGACCTCGCCGGAGTTCGGTGTGCAGGTCCTCGCCTCGGTACCGCTGGTGCGTGATCGCGCGCAGCACCTGCCGGGCGGTGTCCCCGACCAGTTCCCCGAATCGTCGCCACGGGCCGACCGGCACGCGCAGCGGAAGTTCGTTGGACATCATCGCGGGCGTGGTCATCGCGGCCGGTGTCGTCCGCGCCGACAGCGGCAGTCCTAGCACCACGTCCTCGACACCGGTGCTTCGGTGCACGTAGGCGGCCATCGCCGCGAAGAAGACCACGGGCCACCGCGTCCTGGCCGCACGCGCCACCGCCAGCATGGCCTCGACATCGACTCGGTCGAGCCACACGGTGTCGGTGAGTTCGCCGTGGGCCGGAGGTGCCGAGCCGTCGTCGAAGACGGCCGGGATCGGCTCGTCGGCGAAGGCACCGCGCCAGTACTCGCGGTCGCGGTCGTGCCGGGGCGAGGCGCGGTACGCCTCTTCTTCCGCGAGCAGCTCCGCCCACTCACCGAACGGTGCGACCGCCGGCTCCACGTCGGGCGAGCCGTCGGCGAACGAAGTGTAGAGGTCCGCGATGCGACGGCAGTGCAATGTCTGCCCCCACCCGTCGATCAGGATGTGGTGGTAGCGGAAGTACAGGAATTCCCGCCCGGGCGCACGGAGCAGCGCGTGTGCGAACAACGCGCCGTGCTCCCAGTCCTGGGGCGCGCGAACCTCGGCACGCATCCACTCGAGGCACTCCGCCACCGATTCGCAGTCGACGACCGTCAACGTGGCCGTCATGGCGCGCGGCACCTGGCGCACGCCGTCCACATCGGACTCGAACCGCATCCGCAGCGCGCAGGTCTCCTCCACCGCCCGGGTGACGGCTCGTCGCAGGCGATCGGCGTCGAGCGCGCCTTCGATCTCGAAGTACACGGCGCAGTGGTAGAGCGACGTCTCCGGTTGTAGTTGCTGGGCGACCCACACGCCCTGCTGCGCGGCCGACAACGCGAACCCGGCCTCGGACTTCGGCACCGTGCACTCTCCTCGGATGGAACGGGTGGGCGCGCCCACGGTCTTGGCTCGGCTTCAGCGGGGGTTTGCGCCGAGTTCCGCCAGATGGCTCGCGAGGGCGGCGACGGACGGGTGTTCCCAGGCGACGGCGGGGTCGAGCACGAGGTCCCAACCGTCCTCGATCTCCGCGACCAGCGCCGCTGCCCGGACGGAATCCAGCCCGTAATCACCGAGCTCCGCCTCGACCGCGATCTCGGACGGCGGCCGGTCCAGGAGTGCGGCCACGCGTTCGGCCAGCCACGCCTGGAGTTGCGCTCGACTCGTGTTCATCCGGCTACCGCCGTCTCCGCCGTGTGCTCGGGTGCCCGCACTGACCGGCCCGGCAGGCGCGAGTCCACTTCCGCATACCGGGCTTCGAGTTCGCCCGCGCAGAACGAGGACTTCATCTGTGCGCGCTCGATCTTGCCGCTGGTGGTCCGCCGCACCGCTCCCCTGCCCAGCAGCACCACTCCACCGACCGGAACACCGAACTCGCGGGACACCGTCCGCCTGATCGCGGTGGCGAGTTCCGCGAGGTCTCGCGGTGCCGGGTTGCCCCGCACTTCGTGCGTGATCACGACTGCCGCGTCGTCCCCGGGCACGTCGACGTCGAACACCGCGCCCACGTTGCCCAGTTCGGGATGCTGCGAGCGGACTTCCTGCTCGACGTCGTGCGGGTAGAGGTTCCGTCCACGGAGGACCAGCATCTCCTTCAACCGGCCGGTGACGTAGAGTTCGCCGTCCACCACGGTGCCGAGATCCCCGGTACGCAGGAACTCGCCGTCGCCGTCCGCGGTTGTGGCGCGGAAGGTCCGCTCGGTGGCGGCAGCGTTGTTCCAGTAGCCGTGGGCGACGCTGGCACCCCGCAGCCACAGCTCACCGATCGCGCGTTCCGGCAGGACCTCGCGACTGAGCGGATCGACGACGATCACGTCGTAGCTCTCGGCGGCGAAGCCGTTGCTGGCGAGCGCCCGGCCGGCCGCGTCTCCGGGGACCGGGGCGAACACGTGGCGGTCGAGCTCGCCGCGCGCGACCCGGGCGGTCACCGGCTCGCGAGGAGCCGAGCCGGACACGAACACCGTCGCTTCCGCGAGTCCGTAGCAGGCGCACTGCGCCTCGGCCCGGAAACCCGCGGGGGCGAACCTCTCCGCGAATTCCTCCATCGTGGACACCCGAACCGGCTCGGAGCCGTTCACGGCGTACCGCCAGCGGGACAGGTCGAGCTCCGCCACCTGGTCGTCACTGGTGCGCCGGGCGGCCAACTCGTAGCCGAAGTTCGGCGCGGGCGACCACGCCACGTCGTAGCGATCGATCATCTGGAGCCACTGGTGCGGACGTTTCAGGAAGGACGTCGGGCTCATCAGCACGCAGGTGCTCCCGAGGAACAGCGCGGGCAGGGTCTGCGCCATCAGCCCCATGTCGTGGTACTGCGGTGCCCAGCCGCCGAATCGCGTGCCGTCCTCCACCTGGAGCGTGGTGCAGAGCGCTTCGGCGTTGACGAGGAGGTTGGCGTGGCTGACCACGACGCCCTTGGGCGATCCGGTGGAGCCGGAGGTGTACTGCAACAGCGCGATGTCGTCCCGCACCGTCGCCGGGGCGGTCCAGCTCGCGGGATCGGCGATGCCGCCGGAGTCGGTGGCGAGGACGTCGATCTCGCCCAGCTGCTCGCCCGCGAAGCGTGCGACGGCGTCCAGGTTGATGAGGTCGGTCAGCACCGCGCTCACGCCCGCGTCGGAGGCGATGCCCCGAACCCGTCGCCGCTCGTGGTGGTACCGCCCCGGCAGTGGGGCGGGCACCGCGACCATTCCCGCGTAGAGGCACCCGAGGAATCCGGTGGTGAAATCGGCCGGTGGGTAGAGCAGCAAAATTCGTGACCCGACCGCGAAACGCTCCCGCAGCCACACCGCGACGGTGCGGGCGCGCTCGTCGAGCGTCGCGTAGCTGAGGTGGTCGGCCTCCCGTGCGCTCGCGTCGTGGACACGCACCACCGCGTCCTGCCCAGGGCGGGACGCGGCCTGGTGGCGAAGCAGCGCCGTCACGCTGCTCCACCGTCCGATGTCGACGACCATGCGCGGATTCCCCCTAACTTGGCGGCACGCGCTCGTGGCGGTTCCGCGGAACAAGAGAAACGGCGAGAAAACCGCGAAAACTCAGCGTGTGCCACGCCTCGCGTGACACCGCGCTGAAGCCCCCAGCTTCTCGTGGTGTGCCGCGCGTCTCCGAGCAGGTCGTCAGCGCACCGGCATGAACCGATCGGAAGCTATCCGCGCACGTGAACGCCGGTCAAGGTTCGTAAGTCAGCGCAAAAAGGAACGAACGACCGCACGGCACGGGGAGGTTCAGACCCGGCTGGATCGGACCCGATTTCGATGGCGGAGGATGCGGTGACAACGCGCCCGCGCAGTGGACCGCTCCTCCGTCACCCCGCCGGCCGGGCGGGTGGGTGGTCGGTACGGCACCTCGTCACTCCGATCCCCGAGTGGACCCGCCGGACTCCACCGGAGTGGTCGGCAACGTCGCCTGGACGGAGAACCCGCCGTCCGGGGTCGGCCCGGTGGTGAGCGTGCCGTGCAGCAGTCCCACCCGCTCGTGCAGGCCGACCAGTCCGAGACCGCTGCCCGGCAGCCCCTCCGATACCCGTTCCGGAGCCGCGTTGCTGACACCGACCTCCACCGCGGACGTCAGGTACCGCACCGTCACCTCGGTCCTGGCGGTTCCGGCGTGCTTGTGCACGTTGGTGAGCGCTTCTTGCGCGAGCCGGTAGGCGGTGTGGTCGACCATCGCGGGCAACGCCACAGGCGTGCCTTCGCACCGATAGCGAACGTCGAGGCCAGCGGAGCGAGACCGTTCCACCAGATCCTCGATGTCCGCCACGGTGGCCTGCGGCTGCAGCTGGACCTCCGACGGGTGGAGTCGCAGCACGCCGAGCACCTCGCGGAGCTGCCCCAGCGCCTCCCGGCCGGTGCGGCGGATCAGCGCGGCCTCGTCCGCCAGCAGTTCGTTCGGCGAGTTCGCCTCGATCGCGCCCGCGTGGAGCACCATCAGCGACACCCGGTGCGCCACCACGTCGTGCATCTCGCGGGCGATGCGAGAACGCTCCTGCGCGCGGGCTTGCTCCGCGCGGGCCTCCTGCGACCGCAGAAGCTGCTGGGTGCGTTCCCGCAGCCCCTCGACGACCTGCCGTCGCGCTTTCACCCACAGTCCGATGAACAACGGCAGCACGACGAACAGGGCCACCCCGCCGAAGGAACTCTGGACCGAGTCCCACCCGACGTCCGGCCGCCCCACGCGCACGAGAGTGGGCGCCATGACCGCTGCCGTCGCCGCGACCGCGTAGGTCGCGAGCACGAACGAGCGCAGGCGCAACGCCGCCCGGAACGACGCGACGCAGAGCAACGGCCAGAGCGAGGCGATCAACCAAGTACCGAACGCGAGTGCGTACAACGGCCACGACCAGCGAGGCGCCAGCCAGGTCACGACCGCCGAGAGGGCGGCGATCAGCAGGGTCAGGGCGAGTCCCGGAATCGAGGTGAACGCGGCCGGTTCGGCTACCAGAGCTCCGGCGGGGAGGAAGGTCGCGACGAACACCGCAAGGCACACCGCTACGGCGAGCACGCGGTCGGCCGTCGACCACGACCGGTCCTTCGCATCGAGCTGCTGGGATTCCGAGCGCGCCTTGGGGTCCACGCGCCGAGCGTAACGGCCGTCCGACGTCCCCTTTCGAGGCGCGACTTTAGTTGCAGATCGTCTATCCGATCGGCCGACGGCAGCGAACTCTCCCGGGCACGACGCTGTGCGGATGACTCAAACGACCGCTGCCGTCCGTGCAGCCGGATTGACCAAGGTGTACGGCCATGCCGAGGCGCGCGTCGTGGCGCTCGACAGCGTCGACGTGGAGTTCCGCAGCGAGCAGTTCACCGCCATCATGGGACCGTCCGGGTCGGGCAAGTCGACGCTGATGCACTGCGTCGCGGGACTCGACGCCCCCAGCGACGGTGAGGTCTTCGTCGGCGGCACCGCCCTGACCGGCCTCGACGACGTCGCCCTCACCGAGCTGCGCCGGGACCGGATCGGGTTCGTGTTCCAGGCGTTCAACCTGCTCCCCACGCTGACCGCCTGGGAGAACATCACGCTCCCGCTGGACCTCGCCGGGCGCAAGCCCGACCCGCAGGTGGCCGAATCGATCATCGAGGCGATCGGCTTGCGGGACCGGCTCAGCCACCGGCCGAGCGAACTCTCCGGCGGCCAGCAACAGCGAGTGGCATGCGCCCGTGCCCTCATCACCCAGCCGGACGTGGTGTTCGCCGACGAACCGACCGGTGCGCTCGACTCCAGGTCGTCGTCGGACATCCTGTCCTTCCTCCGCCGCAGCGTGGACGACTTCGACCGCACCGTGGTCATGGTGACCCACGAGCCGATGGCCGCTACCTACGCGGACCGGGTGTTGTTCCTCGCCGACGGCCGCCTGGTGGACGAGATGTACGCACCGACCGCCGAAGGCGTGCTGGACAAGATGAAGTCTCTGGAGAAGGTCGGTCTCTGATGCTGCGAGCAATGCTGCGCGATCTCCGCGCACACCGGGGCCGCCTGGCCATGACCTTGGTCGCGATCGCGCTCGGCGTCGCGTTCGTCGTCGCGAGCTTCGTCGTCTCCGACTCCCTGGCCAAGACGCTCGCCGGGCAGACCGCCCGGGGTGGGGTCGACGTGTCGGTGCAGACCGCGTCCCAGGACCCGGATCTGACGCTCGCCGACCGCGACGCGTTGGCGGCCACGAACGGCGTCGCCGAGGCGCACGGCGTGATCGCCGGACGTGCGGGTGTGGTGGGCACCGACGGCAAGCTGGTCTCGACGGGCACGGACCTGGCGGGCACGAACTGGGACGAGACCGGCCGGTTCACCCTCGTTGACGGGCGAGGGCCGCAGCGTCCGGGCGAGGTGGCCCTCGCCGAGTCGCGCGCCGGCGAGGCACGACTCGCCCTGGGTGATCGTGCCCGGATCGTGCTCGGCGACGGCCGCATCGACGAACCCGTCGTCGTCGGGCTCTTCCAGTACTCCGCGCTGGGGCCCGATGCCGCGGGCCGCTCCGAGCACGTCCCGTCCATCGCCTACGACGGGGCGACCGCGGCGTCGCTCGTCGGGGACCGCTTCGACCGCATCGAACTCACGGGCACCCCCGGCACCGAACCCAGCACCTTGCGCCAGGCCGCCGAGCAGACCATCGGAGCCGGGCACGCCACCGACGAGTACAGCGTGTCCACCGGTGCCGAGCTGGTCACGAACGCCGAGCAGGCCGCGGACAAGACGGCGTCGGACACACTCGCGCAACTGCTGCCCTTCGCGGCGATCGCGTTGTTGGTCGGCATGTTCGTCATCACCAACACGTTCAGCCTCCTGGTCACCCAGCGAACGAGGCAGTTCGCGCTGCTCCGCGCGGTAGGTGCCCATCGCAGGCAGGTCCGGTCGAGCGTGGTGGTCGAGGCGACCGCGCTCGCGTGCGTCGGGGCGACGATCGGCACGGTGCTCGGGATCGGGCTCGGCCTGATCGTGTTCCGGTTCATGCAGCCCGAGGGCGACGTGGTCCGCTACGGAGTTCCGCTGCTCGGCGTCGGGGCGGGCTATCTGGTGGCGGTCCTGGTGACCGTCGCGGCGGCTTACGGTGCCGCCCGGCGCGCGGCGGCGGTCTCCCCGATGGCCGCCCTGCGCAACGACGTGGTCACGTCGAAAGGCCCGCACACCCGCCAGTCCATCGCCGGTGGGATCTGCGTGGTCGCGGGCCTCGTCGCGATCGTGGCCACCGCGTCTCCCGGTCTCGGCACCCTCGAACGGATGATCGCGATCGGCGGTGCCGTGCTGTGCACGGGCGGGGTACTGCTGCTGACTCCGGTCGCAGCCGGCGCGCTGCGCCCTCTCGCCACCTGGTCGCAGGGCTGGGGAGGCCCGGCGACACGGCTCGGGATGCGCAACGCGGCCCGCGACCCCCGGCGTACGGCTGCCACCGCGACCACCCTGATGGTCGGGCTCGGGCTCGTGTGCGCCTTCGCGACGCTCAGCTCCAGTCTGGCCACGATGGTGACGGCCTCGATCCGGCTGAACATCCCGGTGACCTCGACGGTGCTGGAACCGGCCGCCGGTGGCGCCGCCACCCTCGGCCCCGGCGTGGTCGGGGAGCTCAGGTCGCTGCCCGCCGTCTCCACCGTCCTCGCCAGCAGGGACACCTTCGCCGAAATCCGGCACGAGGGTGGCACCAGCGAGCGCATCGTCTCCGCGATCGACCGCGAGGGGCTGGGCGAGGTGCTCACGCCGAAGATCACCGAAGGGACCGACGACGTGTCGCGCGGTGCGATCATCGCGCAGAACGAGGCGAACATGCTCGGCCTCGAGGTCGGCGACCCGCTCGAACTGGTCGTCGAGGGAACGCCGGTGAAGACCGCGGTGGTCGGCGTCTACGACGCCACCGAAGCACAGGCGAGCATCTTCTTCGACCAGGCCCTGGCACCGCCGCACCTGCGCGACCACGTCACGACGGTCTACGCCGGCGGCCCCGACCCGCAGGCCGCACGCGAGGCCATCGCGACCGCCTTCCAGGACCGTCCCGAGATCTCGATCACCGATCGGGACGGGGTGATCGCCGACCGGGTGGAGGAGTTCCGGTACGGCCTGCTGGTCATGTACGCGATGTTCGGCGTCGCGATCGTGATCGCCGTCTTCGGCGTCGTCAACACGCTCGCGCTGTCGGTGATGGAGCGGTCCCGCGAGATCGGCGTGACCCGCGCGGTCGGAGCCGGCCGCGCCCTCGTCCGCCGTACGATCAGGGTGGAGAGCATCGTGATCTCCCTGTTCGGCGGCATCCTCGGGGTCGGTGTCGGAGTCGGTACCGGGACGGTGATGCAGCACGCGATGCTCGGGCAGGCGCTGTCCCGAGCGACGCTCCCGTGGACGCTGATCCTGCTCGCCCTGGTCGGGATCGTCATCGTCGGTGTGCTGGCCTCGCTGTGGCCCGCCCACCGGGCGGCACGCACCAACATGCTGGAGGCGATCGGGTCCGACTGACCCGCCCCGCCCGGTTCCCTCCCGTACCAGTGGGAGGGAACCTGCGCGTCGGGGTCCGGAAGCAGGTGAACAGCGCCCAGCCAGCGGGCGCCTCGCAGTCCACACAGGACTGATTTCGCCGGCGCTTAACGGATGCCCCTGAGCGATCCGAAACCGTTGCCCCGGGGCACCTCCGCTGACACACTCGCCGCACAGCGGAGCACGCTCACCCGCGCCTTTCTGGGGAATCCGCGCGACGACGCTTCGCTGCCGATGCGGGAAGGACCTCACGCGCATGGCGCCATCGAGCACGCTCAGCCTGCTCAGCCTCTACCAGCCGGACTGGGCGGCTGATCCGTACGCGCTGTACCACGCGATGCGCGAGGAAGGCCCGGTCCAGTGGGACGACTGGATGCGGAGCTGGATCGTCCTCGGTCACGCCGAGATCGCGCGGCTTTCCAAGGACGACCGGCTCTCCGGTGCGCGCATCGCAGACTTCCACGCCCAGCTCCCGGCATCGGTCCGCTCCGATATGGAGCCGCTCGCCGGCGCGCTGTCGGACATGATGCTGTTCAACGAGCCGCCGGAGCACACCCGCCTGCGCCGCATCATCAAACCGGGTCTGACCCCGAGGTTCATCCGGGAGATGCGCCCGCTGATCGCCGAGCGGGCGGAGGAACTCGTGGACGCGGTGCTCGACCAGGGGCACATGGACGTCATCGGCGACTTCTCCGAGCCGCTGTCCCGGAACGTGATCGCACACCTGGCCGGAGTGCCCGGCCACGCCACCCCGCTGCTGGAGAACTGGCAAGGCCTGCTGCACGAGTTCTTCACCCAGTCCTGCGCGGAAGTCCCCCGGGTGAACTCCCTGCGGGCCGCCTTCGACGAGCAGGCCGCGAAGCGACGTGCGGGTACCGCCGACGATCTCTTCAGCCAGGTGATCGCCGGACAGCTCGAACGCGAGACCTACACCGACGACGAGGTCTTCGCCAACTTCCTGCTGCTCATCGACGCCGGACAGGCCACCACGACCCACCTCATCGGCAACGCGGTCCTGGCGCTGCTGCGCCACCCCGATCAGCTCGCCCGGCTCCGGGCCGATCCCGACCTCTGCCAGGTCGCGGTCCACGAGTTGATGCGGTACGACAGCTCGGTGCAGTTCACCACCCGTGTCGCGCTGGAAGGCATGGAGGTCGGCGACCAGCACGTCGAGCAGGGCCAGTCCGTCACCCTGGTCCTCGGGGCGGGCAACCGCGACCCACGCCGCTACGACGACCCGGATCGTCTCGACGTCACCCGCAAAGCGACCGACCACCTGTCGTTCGGACACGGCATCCACTACTGCCTCGGGGCCTCGCTCGCGCTCGCCGAAATCGAGATCGCGCTGCGCGTCCTGTTGGAGCGGACGACCGAACTCAGGCTGCGGACCGACGACCTGGACTGGCTCGACAGCATCAACTTCCGGTTCGCCAAGGAACTGCCGGTCGAATTCAGCACATGACGTCCACGTTTCGACGCATCGTCCATGATGGACGGTTAAGTCCAGGGTGAAAGCGCCGTCTCGGGGCGGATTCCTGGCTTCAGGGCCTTGCACCGGTGCCGGAAGGTCCCGATCGTGTCGTTGGCAGGGACATCTCGACGTCCCTCGCGGTCCAGAGCGCATCCGGCCGGACCGCCGCACGACGAACGCCAGACGCTCGACCGGACAGTGGGAGGATCACCGTGACCTACCTCGGACACCCGCGGCTGAACTTCGCGGGTACGTTCCAGTCCGACGCCGCCACGGTGAACAACGCCCAGCCGTACTTCGACAACGACCTGTTCGAACCGCGCTTCCACTGGCGGATGAAGCTCCCGGACGTCAACGGGTTGTGGAACCCTGGCGGATCCAACGCGCTGCGGCTGCACGACCTGCGCATCACCAGCGCCTGCTACGCCGACGGCCGCACCCTGACGTCGAAGGCCGACGACCCCGCTCTCGAAGGAACGGTGCGGGACGACGACCTCCGCGCCAACGGGAAGTTCGTCGATCTCGACCCGGAGAACCAACTGGTCTCCGAGATCTACGGATTGCGGATGCGACTCCTGGACGCGGCGGGCGACCAACTCCTGAAAGCCGACTACGCCGTAGCGGCTATGGACGAGATGTGGATGCGGGCGACGCTGCCGTCCGGCCGCGGCGACCCGGCGGCGGTGTACCACTCGGTGCTGACCAACCTGGAGTGGGCGGACCCGCTCGAATCGGCCATCCTGCGGGAGATCCGAGACACCACCGACGACGGAACGCTCTCGATCAAGTTCAACATGGACGGTGTCGAGGACGGGATCGAGGAGTGGAGCGACGACCTCACCTACGGTCGCATGGTGGGGTCGATCGGGCCCTATCGGAGCGGGCAGCCGAAGCACTGGGCAGGCGCCCGTGTTCTGAGTCCCGTCGAAGGCGCGCCGTTCCACCATGCGCCGTGCAGAGTGGACGGTTCGGGGATCGTTTTCGTGGACCTGGGCAACAGCATCAGGGCGTCGACACGCGGTGGGCCTCTCGTCGAGCTCCCGGCGCTGAGCCTCGCCGCGCTCGACGAGAACGGCACGCCGGAGGTGCTCGCTCCGCTCGACGGCATCGACCAGGGCTTCTACGAACGCACTGCCGCCATCGTCACCGCTCGGCCCGCCGCCGGTCAGCACGAGGCGGTGGCCGGTCGACGGCTGGCAGTGGTGGACGACGCACGACCGCCGAAGGTGCTGCTCGCCGAGCCCCACGACGGCGGGACGCTCCACGCCGACAAGTCCGTCTTCCGGCTCCACCCCGAGAAGGGGCACGACACCGCGACCGTCGACTTCCGCGCGTTTCGCTTCGGGCAACCTGCCGCCCACACCGACATCGCGCTCGGTACCGGCGAAGAGTCCGACGTCGTGGAGTTTCCGCGCAGCGTGACGACCGACGAGCAGGGGCGTGCGCGCATCACCCTCACCGGCCGGGACCCCGGCCATCCCCGCCCGATGCTCGACGGGCTCACCGTGCGCATCCCCTACCGGTTCGCCGCACGACCGGACGCGCCGTCGGGCCATCTCAGCGTGCGGGTGTTCGACCGCTACACCGGCCCGGAGCGCCCCACCTGGAACCGCGACGTGCGGCCGATCTTCCAGCGGTACGCCAACCTCTACCCGGTCATGCACGACCTCTTCGACCTGGGCAACTACCAGCACGTCACGCGGCACGGGACCTACATCCGCCGCACGATGCTGGCCCCGCTGGAATCGCCGAACCACATGCCCGTCACCCGAGACCTCTCACCAGGAAAGCGAGACATGATCGTGAAGTGGCTGCGGACCGAGCCCGCTCCCCCGGTGATGGAGATCGGCAGTCCCGAAGAACTGCGTGCCGTGCTACAGCAGGCCGTCTTGGTCGAGCAGGCCACGGTGCCGCCGTACCTCGCGGCGCTGCTCTCGATCAAGGCAGGCCACAACGTGCGGATCGCCGAGACGATCCGTGGGGTGGTCATCGAGGAGATGCAGCACATGGCCCAGGTCTGCAACCTGCTCAACGCCGTGGGCGGGGCACCGCAGATCGGCAGGCCCGGCTTGGTCCCGACCTATCCTGGCAAGCTTCCCGGTCCGGTGCTGCCCGATCTGACCGTACGGCTGCGCAAGATGTCCCGCGAGCACGTCAAGGACGTGTTCATGGCGATCGAGCAGCCGGATCACCCCACTGTGGACGGTGCACTGTTCCGCGGTTCCGTCATCGCACCGGACAGCGTGCGGCTGGACCGTTCCGGTTCCGTGCTGGAGGCCGACGACGGCGCCATGCGGGCTCTGGAGGACTGGTTCAACCGAGCCGAGTACACACCGCAGACGATCGGTTGGTTCTACAACCAGATCGCGCGGGCGATCTGCGAACTCGACGACGGCGGGTCGCTGTTCACCGGTGATCCCGCCCGCCAGGTGAGTTGGCCGGACGCGCCGGGCACGCTCTACAAGGTCACCGACAAGCGCTCCGCGCTGCTGGCCATCTACCAGATCATCGAGGAGGGCGAGGGGAGCCCGCACGACCTCGACGGTGACGGCGTCCTCGACCCCGACGAGTTCGGCCACTACTACCGCTTCCAGGAGATCGTGGAGGGACGCCGACTCATCCGGAACGAGCGCGGTGCGTGGGTGTTCGAGGGAGCCGAGGTGCCCTTCGACCCGGCCGGGGTCCATCCGGTCGTGGACGACGCGGACACCTACCGCCTCCCGGCCGACTCCCCCGGCAGGCGCGAATCGGTGGCCTGCGACGAGTCCTACACGAACATGCTCACCGCGTTGCACCGCGTGTTCAACGGCCATCCCGACGAACTCGACGACTCCGTCGGGCTGATGTACCAGCTCCAGGTGCAGGCCAAGAAGCTCCACGACATGCCGTCCGGGGACGGCGACACCGTGCTCGGACCCGCGTTCCAGTCCCCCGGTGTCGAGTTCTGACACCGGCCGCCGTCGACTCCGCCCTCGCGACTGTCCAGTGAGGACGAAATCACCGGAACTACTCATCCGTATGTGAAGGGGTACACATGGGCCGGATGCCGACCGAGACCGGGTCCTCACGAGTGGCACGACAGGACGGAGTTCTCAGGCTGCACTGCAACGAGAGCGCCTATCCGCCACCACCCGCCGCGCTCGGCGCGGCGACCGAGGAACTCGACAACGCCTGCACGTCCTATCCGGACAGCGACTGCGCGGAACTGCGCGAACGGGTCGCCGAGTACCACGGCCTGAAGTCCGACATGGTGGTCGTGGGCAACGGAGCCGACGAACTCGTGCTGCTGACCTCGATGACCTTCCTCGGCTCCGACGACGCGGTTCTGGTCACCGATTCGACGTTCCCCGGATACGTCTCCTCGGCGCGCGCGGCCGGCGCCCGCGTCCACAGCCTGCCGTTGGACGACTACCGGGTGCCGGTCGACGCCGTGGTGCAGGCGATGGCCGCGCCGGAGGCAGGAGCGCCCACGCTGGTGTTCGTCTGCAACCCGCACAACCCGGCGGGAACGGTGCTCGAACCCTCCGACGTCGAGCGGATCCTCACGGCCGCCGAGGCCGCCGGCGTGATCCCGGTGTTCGACGAGGCGTACATGGAGTTCGCGGGGCCGGACCACGAATACGCGATCAGCGCGGTCCGCGCCGGTCGTCGTCTGCTGGTGCTCCGCACGTTCTCCAAGGCGTGGGGGCTGGCATCCCTGCGACTCGGGTGCGCGCTCGGTCCGGCGGACCTGGTCGAGCGCATCCGCCGGACCCGGGAGCCGCTGCCGTTCAGCGTCAATCGAATCGTCCAGCAGGCCGGGGCCGCGGCGCTGGAGTCCCGCGACTACGTCGACGAGGTACGGCGGAAGACGGTCGCGGCGCGGGAGCACTTCTGCGCGCGCCTGACCGAGATGGGCGTGGCGTTCCAGCCTTCTGCCACGAACTTCGTGCTCGTCAAGCCGCCCGGCAACAGCGCTGAGATCGCCGCGCGGCTGAAGCAGGACCACGACATCCTGGTCCGGGACCTGAACATGTTCGGTCTGCCCGCCCACCTGCGGGTCACCGTCGGTACGACGGAGCAGATGGACCGGTTCTGCGCTGCGCTGGCCACCATCCTCGAAGACTCCGAAGTGCACAACGAGTTGAACACCGGCCTCGGCGCTCCGAAGGGCCGCATTCAGGTGGCCACCGGACCCGTGATCGAACCGGCGGCGCTGTTCAACGGCTATGTGGGCGCCAACGTGGTCTTCGCCCTGACCGAGCTGAACGTCTGGCAGCACCTCCAGGACGGTGCGCGACCGTTCGACGCTCTCCCCCCACTGACCGGAGCGGAGCCGTCGAAGCTGCTCGCGCTCCTGCGCGCCGCCGCGCTGCTCGGCTACGTCGAGGTGAGTTCCGCTGTCACTCCGTCGGATCCGGGGACCGCGAGCACGGTCGCGCTGACCGACGCCGGACGGGTGCTGGCGCGTCACCGAGGTTTCTTCACCTGGGGAGTCGGCGGGTACAGCGACGTGCTGCTCCACCTCTCCGACCTGGCCACGGGCCGGGCCACCTTCGGCACGGACGTCGACCGCGATGGCGGGAAGGTCGCCGTCGGCTCCGGTCTGGTCGGCGAAGAACTCATGCTGCGCACCGAGCACGCGGTCGTCGCGGACGTCGATTTCGGCACCGTCGCGGACCTCGGGTGCGGTGATGCCTCCCGGTTGATCCGGCTGTGCGGATCGAACGAGGCCCGCACCGGGCTCGGAATCGACACCAGCCGGGGAGCCTGCGAAAAGGCGGTCAAACGCGTCGCCGACGCGGGACTGGGACACCGCGTGGAAGTCGTGTGCGCCGACGTCCTCGACGTCCTCGACGAGCGGACGTTCCCCGGCGTCGAGCTGGTCACGAGCTTCCTCATGATGCACGACCTGTTCGAGAGCAGCGGTGACCCGGCAGGAACGATGCGGATGCTGCGCAAGGTGTTCCCCGACGCCAAGTGGTTCCTGGTCGGCGACACCGTCAGCCAGGACTGGGGTACCTCGCCCAGCACGCTGCCGATCTTCTCCGTCGAGTTCGAGCTGGTGCACGCCTTCATGGACACACCGATCGCGAGCCGCCGCGCCTACGAAGACGCCTTCGCGGCGGCGGGCCTGCGGGTTCAGCGGCGCGAACCGTTCGGCGCACCGTCGACCTGGCTGTGGCTGCTCGCCGCGGAATAGCGTCCGCCGTGATCGCGTCGTTCCGCACGGGCGGTTACCCGCAGCCCGACGCTCCGGCGGCCGGCCGTGCATTCGGTCGTGCCCGCGTGTTCTCCACCCGCGTGCAAGTGAGCCGCCCAGAATGGGCGGGCCACGGCGAGGTCCGGCGGCACCGCCTCGATCGGCGCGGGATCACCGGCTCGGCCCGGCTGTTCCGCTCCTGGCCCGTGGCCGCCGGATCGTGGGTTCAGGCGGGGGCCGGGTTTCGGAGGTGGTCGAGGACGCTTTGGGCGAACTCGCACGCGAACTGGTGGCGGAGGCCGTAGAGGTCCCAGTTCCGGTCGATGGTGGCCGGGTCGAGCACCCTCGCCTCCTCCTGGTGCAGGGCGAGGTCGCCTGCGCTCCGGGCGGACAGCAGCGCGAGGTGGGCGGCCCGGACCTCCTCCGACCGCTCGACGTCCGCCAGCGCCAGCAGTTCTTCCAGTTCCCCGGCCTCCAGCAACCGGGGCAGCGAGTTCCGGGACCAGTCGGCGCCCCAGTACCGCAGCCGGAGCTCCGGGGTGCGCGCCGGCACCGAGTCCGCCCAGGTAGGCCGGTGGCGGTCGTAGGGCGACCACCCGCTCGGGTAACACGTGTCGGCGACCGGCCGCGGACTGCAGGGCGAGTTGGGCGGTGTCCACCCACCAGCTCACCCACTGCGCGTACTGGGTGAACCAGGTCTCGCGGACGGCTTCGGCGCGGAACCACAGGTCGCGCCGGACGAGGTCCAGCGACGCCGTCCGCACCTCGGCGGCGAGCGGGCCGAGGTCCGGCGGGGGTGGAACGGCGCGCACCGCCTCCACCCACTTCGCCTGGACCAGTGCGACCGCGGTCGCCTGGTCGGCCAGCAGCTCCAGGAATTCCGCTGCACCCAGTTCCGCCGCCCCGCCCCCGGGACCGCCGGTGCGCACCTCATCGCTCACGGTCTTCAACGCGCCCCCTCCCCGGCTCGCGCGGTCTGCTGCGGGTCACGCGGCTCCGGTGCTGCGCGGCCACGGCGCGCCGGACCGCTGCCACCACCGGCAACCGCTCGCGCCTGCGCACGGAGCGACCGGCCCGTCCGACTCGACCCGGACGGTTCGGTGCCACACCTCGCCCGGAGCGGGCACCTCCTCCCGCGGCCAGTACTCCTTGCCGAGGGCGGGGACCTTGCCGCCTTCCGCCGCGGTGTCGTCGAGATGTGTCCAGCGCTGGCGCAACGCCCCTCCTCGTCAGCCTGCGTTCCCCCGGTCGACCGCCGGACGTCGCCGTCCGTTCGGTCTGGTGTCGCCAGTCAAGCAGCGCGCTCCCGCGCGGGATCGCGAAAACGCGCGACGGAGGACGCCGAGGCAGCAGGTCTGCCCGGAAACCCGGCGCGCGCCGCGGGCGCCCGGCAAACCCGCGCCGGCGCCCCCGGGCCCCCCCCCCGCGGGGGGGGCCGGGGGGGGGGGGCGCCGGGGCCCGCCGCCGCGCCCCGCCGCCGGG
>NZ_JAIUKC010000011.1:0-65877 GCF_020177435.1 Saccharopolyspora sp. 7B
TAGCGCGCCCCCGGGGGGTACCGCTAAACCGCGCGCCGGCGGCCGCCGCGCCCGCCGGCCGCCCCGCAACCCCGGCGCGCGCCGCGGGCGCCCGGAACCCCGGCGCGCGCCGCGGGCGCCCGGAAGCCCCGGCTCGCGGCGGGAATGCGCCGGAGGCGTTCCCCCGCGGCGCACCGGTGCGTACGTTGAGGTTCCTGCATACGTAGTCAAGGAAAGGGTGTGCCTGATGAGGTTCAGCAGGCGATCGTTCGTGCTCGGAGCCGGGGCCGTGGTGACCGGAGCGGCGTTCGCGCCCGCCGCGGCGCGGGCGGCGGGTGGGACCACCGGGACTCCGCCGTGGCTGGCGGAGTCCGTGCTGTACCAGCTGTACCCGCAGAGCTTCGCGGACGGCGACGGATCGGGCGTCGGCGACCTCCGCGGGATCGTGGCGCACCTCGACCACCTGGAATGGCTCGGCGTCGACGCGATCTGGGTGAACCCGGTGTTCCCGTCACCGCTCACCGACGCCGGGTACGACATCGCCGACTACACCGGTGTGCACCCGCGCTACGGCGACGAGCAGGACGTGGTGCTGCTGGTGGAGGAAGCGCGGCGGCGCGGCATGCGGGTGCTGTTCGACCTCGTCGCGGGGCACACCTCGGACCAGCACCCCTGGTTCCTCGGCTCGCTGCGCGACGACACCGACCACCGCTACATCTGGGCGTCGCCGGAACAGCTGCCGGAGGACGGCTCGCTGCCGGAGGACTTCGTGGCCTCCCCCGGCCCGCGGGCGGGCGCGTTCCGCAAGAACTACTACGACACGCAGCCCGCGATCAACTACGGCTACGCGCGGACGGACCCGGCCGAGCCGTGGCGCCAGGCGGTGGACGCCGACGGGCCGCGGCGCAACCGCGACGAGATCTTCCAGGTGATGGATCACTGGCTTCGGCTGGGCATCGCCGGATTCCGCTGCGACCTCGCGGCCACGCTGGTCAAGGACGACCCGGGGTGGGTCGAGACCGGCCGGCTGTGGGGCGACCTGCGGGCGCGGGTGGCGCGGCGGCACCCGGACGCGGTGCTCATCTCCGAGTGGGGTGATCCGGAGACCTCGGTGCCCGCCGGGTTCGACGCCGACTTCTACCTGCCGGTCAACGGCCCCGGCGACGGCGCGCCGTGGAAGTCGCTGTGGCACGAGAACCCGTACTTCGGCGCGGCGGGAACGGGCAGCCCGAAGGTGTTCATCGACGCGTGGACCGAGGCGACCGAGCGGATCGGGCGCGGGCGGATCATGCTGCCGACGGCCAACCACGACAGCGCGAACCGGCTCAACGACGGCGTGCGGACCCCGCAGGAGCTGCCCGCCGCGTTCGCGTTCCTGCTGACCTGGCCGATCGTCCCCGCGCTGTACTACGGGGAGGAGATCGGCATGCGGATGGTCGACGGCCTCCCCGAGGTCGAGGGCAGCGCCGGACGGCAGCGCAACCGGACGCCGATGCAGTGGGACGGCGGCCCGAACGCCGGGTTCTCCACCGCCCCCGCCGAGCAGCTGTACCTCCCGATCGACCCGGATCCGCAGCGGCCGACGGTCGCGGGGCAGCGCGACGATCCCGGTTCGCTGCTGAACCTGGTGCGGCGGCTGCTGGCGCTGCGCAAGCGGTACCCGGAGCTGGGGACGCGGGCGGACGTGCGGGTGCTCGCGGACGGCTATCCGCTGACCTACCTGCGCGGCGACCGGTTCCTGGTCACCACGAACCCGCGGCGGGAGCCCGCGGCGGCGGCCGTGCCGGACGCTCGGCTCGCCGGGGCGCGGATCGTCGAGGACGGCGGAGCCCGGGTGGACGGTGACGAGGTCGTGGTGCCCGGGTTCGGCTACGGCGTGTTCGACCTGGCGGGCTGACCCGCGGGTGGGCGGCCCGCGCGACCGGGTCGACCACCGGGCCGCCGGTGCGGCGAACCACCCCGCGCCGGGGTCGGCCGAGGTCTTGCGGCCGGGCGGTGGGCCGGTTCAGGCTGCCCTCCGCCGCGGCGCACCGGCCGCGCGGAACCTCCTGCCGCACCGCGCGATTCTTGACGCCCCGTGGGGTGAGAGCTAGCCTCCGACAACCTTCATACGTATGCATGACCGCGCAACGGGGCGCGAACCACTGGGAGATGCCGATGTCCATCGGAACGCCGGGAGCACCCGCTCCCACCGCCGAACCGGAGCGGGCGACGAAGCAGCAGATCCGCCGCGCGGTGTACGCCGGCGGAGTCGGGAACTTCGTCGAGCAGTTCGACTACGGGCTCTACGGCTACATGGCCCCGATGCTGGCCTCGTCGTTCTTCCCCGGTGGCGGCGGCGCGGGCGCGGTGCTGAGCACCTACGCGGTGCTCGCCGTGGCCTGCGTGTTCCGCCCGCTCGGCGGCACGCTCGTCGGCCGCTGGGGCGACCGGGTCGGGCGCAAGAAGGCGCTGCTGTGGACGATCATCATGATGGGCGTGTCCACCGCGCTGATCGGCGCGCTGCCGACCTACCAGCAGGTGGGCTTCCTGGCCCCGCTGCTGCTCGTGGTGATCCGGACCTTCCAGGGCATGATCTCCGGCGGCGAGTACGTGGGCGCCGTCGCGTTCATCGTGGAGTGGGCGAAGCCGAACCAGCGCGCCTACTACACCTCTTACGCCTCGAACAGCTGCTTCCTCGGCATCCTCTGCGGCGCCGGCGTCGCCGCGCTGGTCAGCACCCTGTTCGAGCAGCCGCAGCTGGAGTCGTGGGGCTGGCGGCTCCCGTTCCTCGCGGTGCTGCCGCTGTCGCTGGTCGGCCTGTGGCTGCGCAGCCGCATCGAGGAGACCCCGGAGTTCATGCGCGAGACCAACGGCGGCACCGACATCGTGCGGTCCCCGGTCCGCGAGGCGCTCCGTGAGCAGTGGCAGGCGATCCTGGTGTTCTGCGGCGCCTCGATCATGCTGGCGATCCTGTCCTACACCTGGGTGACCTACTACCCGGAGTACCTGGTCAGCGAACTCGGGCTGAGCCGTTCGCAGGCGCTGCTGTCGAACCTGATCTCGGTGGCGGTGCTGATGCCGCTGCTGCCGCTGGCCGGGAAGCTGTCCGACCGGATCGGCCGCAAGCCGATGCTGATCAGCGGCGCGGTCTGCTGCATCGCGCTGGTGCCACTGGCCTTCGCGATCGGCGAGCTGGGCGGTTTCGGCGCGGCTGTCGGCAGCCAGCTCGTCTACATCATCCCGGAGTTCTTCCTGACCGGGATCGTGACGACCTGTTCGGCGGAGCTGTTCGCCACCCGCACCCGGTTCAGCGCGAGCGCCATCGCCTACAACAGCTCGTTCTCGGTGTTCATGGGCGTGACGCCGTTCGTCGCGGCGCTGCTGGTGAACCGGTTCGGCACGATCTACGCGGTCTGGGCGTACTTGGCGGTGGCCGCCGTGCTGGCACTGGTCGTGATCACGGTGTTCATGAAGGAGACCTACCGCTCGGAGCTCAGCGCGAACAAGTTCGCCTGACCGGAACCCGATGGTGCGCGGCCCCCCCGCGACGTCCGGCCCCCCGTTCGGTCACCCGGGAGGGGCGTGGGTGCCCCGGCGCACCAGTTCCGGCTGGAAGGCGACCTGACGGGCGGTTTCGCGCACGTCCCCGGTGAGGCGTTCGACGAGCAGGCGGGCCGCGGCGCGCGCCATCTTGGGCAGGTCGTAGCGGACGGTGGTGAGTGCGAACGCCTCCCAGGACGCCATCGGCAGGTCGTCGAAGCCGATCAGCGTGAGGTCCTCGGGGATGCGCAGGCCTGCGCGCAGCGCCGCGTTGTACGCACCGATCGCCACCACGTCGTTGCCGCAGAACACGGCGGTGAGATCCGGGTCGGCGGCCAGCAGTTCGGGGAGCCCGTGGTAGCCGGTGTCGAAGTCGTAGGGACCGCGCCGGATCCTGCTCGCGGGCAGCGCGATGCCCGCGTCGGCGAGCCCGGCGACGAAGCCCTGCTCGCGCTCGCGTCCGGTGCTGGTGGCGGTGACGCCGCCGAGCAGGGCGACGCGGGTGTGCCCGAGCGCGGCGAGCTCGTCGGCGACGAGCCTGCCGCCGAGCTCGTTGTCTACGACCGCCGAGTCGCCGTCGCGTCCGCCGACGCGGTTGAGGAACACGAACGGCACCTGCTTGCGCCGCAACGCGTCCGGCAGCCCGGAACCGCTGGTGGCGGTGGTGAGCACGGCGCCGTCGATGGAGTGGTCGAGCAGCTGCTCGGCGGCGAGCGCTTCGTCGGAGCGCTCGGTCAGCAGCATCATCCGGTAGCCGCGCTGCTCCAGCTCGTCGTGCAGCGGGCCGACGAGGTACGGGTAGAACGGGTTGGCCAGGTCGCTGACCAGCACGCCGATCCGGCGGGTGGTGTGCGTGGAGAGGCTGCGTCCGGCCGCGCTCGGCACGTAGTTGAGCGCGTCCGCCGCGTGCCGGACGCGTTCCCGCGTCGCCACCGACACCCGCGGGTCGCCGCGCAGCGCGCGCGAGACGGTCGCCTGGGACACCCCGGCGAACCTCGCGACGTCATGACTCGTGATCGACATTCGACCTCCCGGTATACGGATTCTAGCCGGGCCCTCCCCGCGAGATCCGGATGGATCCAGCACGCGGGACCGCACCGCGGACCATTGACCACCACCGGGCCCGGTGCTCTAATGCATACGTAGTCACAACCGCGGAGGTGCACGGATGCAGCAGGTACGGGTGAACGAAGCGGAGATCGCGCGCAGGACCATCCGGCGCACCGATTTCGTGTCGTGCGACCAGGCGTTCATCGACTGCCGCACGCCCGGATCGGAGCGCAAGGAGAACTACGCGATGATCGGGCCGGGGGTGTCGCAGAACTCCGAGCAGGTCATCAACCTCCGGGAGCCGCACGGCTACAACATCGGCGCGGCCGCGATGCCGCACGACGTCACGAACAACCTGCACCTGCACTTCACCGCCGAGGTGTTCCTGTGCTTCCGCGGCGAGTTCCTGCTGCGCTGGGGCGCCGACGGGAACGAGGGCGAGCTGGTGCTGCGGGAGGGCGACATCGCCTCCATCCCCACCTGGATCTTCCGCGGCTTCACCAACATCGGCCCGGACGACGGCTGGCTGTTCACCTCGCTGGGCCACGACGACACCGGCGGCATCATCTGGGGCCCGACCGTGCTGCGGGACGCCGCCGGGTACGGCCTGCACCTCACCGAGGACGGCAGGCTCATCGACACGGTCGCCGGGGACGAGCCGCCGGAGGACGTGGAGCTGGTGCGCCCGATGGCGGAGTCCGACATCGCGCGGCTGCGCTCCTTCTCCGTCGAGAAGATGCGGCGCCGCGTGGTGACGCAGGAGGACCTGGAGTGGTGCTCCACGCCGTTCCTCGGCTCGCACGTCACCGGCGGCGGCGCGGAGCTGGCGCTGGTGGTCGGCTTCGGCATGACCGAGGACCTCGACCAGGAGCCGCGGATCCACAACCCGCACGGCCACAACATCGCGTGGCTGCGCGCGGAACCGGGCGCCGGCGTGCCCGGGCACCGCATCGAGGAGACGCAGGTGCTCATGGTCAAGGAAGGCCGCTGGGAGGTCACCGTCAACGACCACGAGCCGGTCGTGGTGGAGCTCGGCGAGTGGGACATGTTGTCGGTCCCGCCGGGCGCGTGGCGCGGCATCCGCAACGTCGGCGAGGACTCCGGCAAGCTGGTCGTGATCAATTCCGGGGACGGGCGGGTGCGCCTGGACTGGGACGAGGAGGTCGTCAAGGCCGCCGCGGACGCCGGGTACTCGATCGACCACAACGGTTACGTGGCCCCGTACGCGCTGGTGCCGCGGTCCCGTGGCTGAGCAGGTGGTGCTGCTGCCCGGCATGCTCTGCGACGCCGGGCTGTGGTCCGCGATCGAGTCCGAAGTGGACGCACCGGTGCTGCACCCGGCACCGGAGGCGTCGAGCATCACCGGCATGGCCGAGCAGGTGTTGTCCGCTGTGGACGGTCCGTTCGTGCTGGCGGGCCTGAGCCTGGGCGCGATCGTCGGGTTCGAGGTGGCGCGGCTGGCGCCGGAGCGGATCGCCGGGTTCGCCGCGCTGGCCACCAACGCGGCGGCCCCCCGGCCGGAGCAGCACCAGGCGTGGTGGCGGCAGGCGCAGCGCACGCAGGCGGGTGATTTCCCGGCGGTGGTCGAGGAGATCCTGCCCGCGATGTTCGCGGAGCCGCCACCACCGGAGTTCGCCCGCGCGTTCCGCGAGATGGCCGCGCGGGTCGGGCCGCGCCGGTTCCTCACCCAGCTCGCCGCGCAGGCCACCCGCGCCGACGCGCACGAGGTGCTGCCCGCCATCACCGCTCCGGCGCTGGTGGCGTGCGGTTCCGCCGATGCGCTGTGCCCGCCGGAGTTCCACCGCGCGATCGCCGCGCGGCTGCCCGACGCCGAACTGCACGAGGTGCCCGGGGCGGGGCACCTGCTGCCGATCGAAGCCCCCGAGGTCACCGCCGAGCTGCTGAACCGGCTGCTGCGGCGGTGCCGAGCCACGAGCGAGGAGAACGACGTTGCCCGAAGTGCTGAAGCAGCCGGCGCCGAAGCAGGCGGCCACCGACGACTCCGCCTTGCGGGATCGGGTCCGCGCGATCATCGAGGACGTCCGCACCCGCGGTGACGCCGCGGTGCGCGAGTACTCGGAGCGCTTCGACGGCTGGAGCCCGGAGTCGTTCCGCCTCGCCCCCGAGGAGGTCGAGCGGATCGTCGCGACCGTGCCCGAGCAGGTGCTCGACGACATCCGGTTCGTGCAGGAGCAGGTGCGCGGTTTCGCCCGCCACCAGCGGGAATCGCTGCACGACATCGAGGTGGAGACGCTGCCCGGCGTGCGGCTGGGCCACCGGCACGTGCCGGTCGGCGCGGTCGGCGCGTACGTGCCCGGCGGGCGCTACCCGCTGACCGCCTCCGCGCACATGACGATCGTGACCGCGAAGGTCGCCGGGGTGCCGCGCGTCGTCGCCTGCACGCCGCCGATCCGCGGCGAGGTCCCGGCCGCGACGGTCGCCGCGATGCACCTGGCGGGCGCGGACGAGATCCACCTGCTCGGCGGGGTGCAGGCGGTGGCGGCGATGGCCACCGGCACCGCATCGGTGAGCTCGGTGGACCTGCTGGCCGGGCCGGGCAACGCCTACGTGGCGGAGGCGAAGCGGCAGCTGTTCGGCGAGGTCGGCATCGACCTGTTCGCCGGGCCGACGGAGATCCTGGTCATCGCCGACGAGCACGCCGATCCGTTCGTGGTGGCGGTGGACCTGCTCTCGCAGGCCGAGCACGGGCCGGACTCCCCCGCCGTGCTGATCACCACGTCGCGGGAGCTGGCCGTCGAGGTGCTCGGGCACGTGGAGGCACTGCTGCCGGGGATGCCGACCGCGGACTTCGCCGGTCCCGCCTGGCGCGACCACGGCGAGGTCGTGGTGGTCGACTCGATCGACGAGGCCTTCGCGCTCGCCGACACCTACGCCGCCGAGCACGTCGAGGTGCTGACCGAGCGGCCGCGGCTCGCGCTGGAGCGGATGCGCGACTACGGGGCGCTGTTCCTCGGGGAGGGCACCTGCGTGTCCTACGGCGACAAGGTGATCGGCACCAACCACGTGCTGCCCACCAAGGGCGCCGCCCGCTACACCGGCGGCCTGTGGGTCGGGAAGTACCTGAAGACGGTGACCTACCAGGAGGTGACCGATCCGGCGGCGAGCGCGCGGCTCGGCGAGGTGTGCGGGCGCGCGGCCCGCGTCGAGCTGTTCGAGGGCCACGCCCGCTCCGGCGACGTGCGGGCCGCGAAGTTCGGCGACGCGAAGCCGGAGTGGGCCGACCATGCCCGCGCCTGAGCTGGCGGGCCGCACCGCGCTGGTCACCGGCGGCGGCAACGGGCTGGGCCGGGCGATGTGCCGGGCGTTGTCCGCGGAGGGCGCCCGGGTGATCGCGGTCGGCCGCACCCGCGAGTCGCTGGCGGAGACCGTGTCCGGGCTGCCGGGAGCGGGCCGGGCGGAGACCTGCGACGTCGCCGACCCGGATTCGGTGGCGGCCCTGGCGGAACTGCTCGCCGACGAGGAGGTCTCGATCCTGGTGAACAACGCCGGGATCGCCGGTCCGGTCGCCCCGCTCACCGAGATCGAACCGGCCGAGTGGGACGAGGTGTTCGCCGCGAACGTGCGCGGCACCTACCTGGTGTGCCGCGCGTTCCTGCCCGCGATGACCGCGCGCGGGGCCGGGGACGTCGTCAACGTGGCCTCGGTGTCCGGGAAGCGGCCGCTGGCCCGCAGAACTCCGTACTGCGCCTCGAAGATGGCGGTGCTCGGGTTGACCACCACGCTGGCGGCCGAGGTCGGGCCGCTCGGGGTGGCGGTGAACTCGCTGTCGCCCGGACCGGTGGACGGGCCGCGGATGGCGCGCAACTTCCGGCTGGAGGCCGAGCGGACCGGGACCACGGTCGAGCAGGCCGAGGCGGAGTTCGTCTCGCGCGCCGCGCTCGGCCGGATGGTCACCGAGGACGAGGTGGGCGCGGCGCTGGTGGCGATGCTGCGGATGCCGGGGCTGTGCGCCGCGGACGTGGACCTCTCGGCGGGGATGGTGGGCCGGTGAAGCTGAAGTCGAGGTTGCGCGCGGGCGAGCGCCTGCGCGGCGGAATCCTGCGGCTGCCCGCCGAGATGCTGGTGGAGCTGTCCGGCGTCGCCGAGCTGGACTACGTGCTCGTGGACTGCGAGCACGGGCCGGACGACCTGGTGGCGTTGCAGCAGCACCTCGCGCTCGCGCAGGCGCACGGCCTCCCGGTGCTGGTGCGCGTCGGGCGGGCCGATCCGAACCAGGTGCTGCGGATCCTCGACCTCGGTGCCGAGGGAATCGTGGTGCCGCACGTGGAATCCGCGCGGGAGGCGGAAGAAGTGGTGCGCTCGGCGCACTACCCGCCGCGCGGTGATCGCGGGTTCGCGACCTACAGCCGGGCGGGCCGGTTCGGCGCCGTTTCGGCGGCGGAGCACCTGGCGGCCGCGCAGGACGTGCTGGTGATCGCGATGGTGGAGACCGGTCCCGGCGTGGAGAACGCGGCCGAGATCGCCGCGGTGGACGGGGTCGACGGCGTGTGGGTAGGACCGGCGGATCTCGCGGTGTCGCTCGGAGTTCCGCCCGGGGACGCCGCCGTGCACCGGGCGAAGGCCGAGGTGCACCGGCAGGCCAGGGCGGCCGGGGCGGCGGTGATGAGCATCGTCTCCAGCGCCGAGGCGGGCGCGGCCGAGGACGCCGACTTCGTCGTCTACAACCTCGCCCACATCCTGCTGAACACCTTCCGCGAGCTGTGAGCCCGCGAACGCGCGAAACCCCGGAGAGCACAGGGCTTTCCGGGGTTCCGCGCCGTGCTGCTAGCCGTCGAAACGACCTGACCTGATCGCCGACAGGAAAGCGACCATCGCCGTGGGAGTCGTCTCCAGCACCGGCGAGGCATCGCCCAGCTTGCTGTCCCGCACCAAAGCGCCACCAGGCACGTTGGTAGCCACCTCTACGCAGTTGTTCGCCTGACCGCTGCGGCTCGACTTCCGCCACTCTGCTGGTGTGCTCATGTCCCGCTCCTCGTCTGCGAACGCCCATCCCTGCCAGGAGATCACCCTCGGAGGAGCTTATCCGCCATAGCTGCTCGACTTGATCGATAAGATAAACAACGACCATTGCAAAGAGTCGAGAACCAGATGGCCAGCCGTTCGATTTTTAGTGTCACGCACGGCGACGCCATCAGCGATCCAACCCACTTCAACGCAATTCGTCTGCGCACTGCTGTAGCTCGATTTGCGCCATCCGCAAGATCCAGAATTTTCATTCATACAGACTTCTCCATTTCCCCGATCACGTCCAGAATGAGACGCTTTGACCGCTCCGGGCTCATCGCCGCTTGTCGCACCGTTTCCACGGCGCTCACGTAGGCATCGACATCTTCGGCTTCGTGGAAGAACAGGGCGGATCGGCGGTTCTCCAGGTGAACGATCGGCCGCTCGTTCGGCAGGTCGATCAAGAGAAATGGACCCTCCAGCGCTGGCGACCATCCAGAAGCCGCAGGTATGACCTGGATGGTCACGTTCGGCCTGGCACCGAAGTCCACAAGATGGCGAAGCTGGTCAGCAACAACTTGCTCACCACCGATCAGTTGACGGATCGCGGCTTCGCCGATCAAAGCGAGCAGGCTGGCAGGATTTCGGCGCATCAACGCTTCGCGGCGGCCAACTCGCACCAGAACACGAGTCTCGATCTCGGCAGGCGGTACGCTGGCCGCGACCATGATTGCGCGCGCGTAATCCGACGTCTGGAGCAGGCCGGGAATCAACAATGGAGCCACGTCCGTGATGTGACTCGCCGCGCGCTCGAAATCAAGCAAGGCCGCCAACTGACGCTCTCGGTCACCGCTGTGAACGGACAACCACTGAGCAGCATCGGTACCGCGCGCCATTTCCAGCAATTCGGAACGCTCGGAACCACCGATACCGGTAGCGGCAAGAATCGACGCCACATCCTCTGGTTGCGGCGAACGCGCGCCTGTTTCCCAGCGCGATATCGCGCTGTGCGACAACCCGAGCTGTTCAGCGAGGCCGCGGACCGTGAAACCCGCAGTCTTGCGCGCGTCACGAAGTCGTGAGCCAAGAGCCTTCGCCTTGGGCGTGCCACTGGTGCCAGCCATGCACCAAGCATAGAACGGGTGCACCCCAGCTCAGGCGCCCCCCATTCAGGGCATTGCCGCCGTGGTGCCATTGGTGCCAGCGTTCTGTCACCTGGCACCGCCAAGGTGGCGCATGACGGCTCAAGCTCACGTCGACGTCGACCCGCTGGTGCTGGCGTGAAGTTCTGATTCGACTTTGGGAGGTGATCGGTGATGGTGGTGCGGGTGTGGGCTGCTTCGTGGGGTCCGGTCGATACGCGGTGGCACGTGGTGCGCCGGGACGGCGGGGGCGCGCTGCCCTCGGTGTGCGGGGCCTGGGTGTACGGGCCGGTGTTCCTCCGGCGGACGGCGTGCCCGCAGGGCGTCGCTGACCGGGAGGTGTGCCCGGTGTGCGCGCTGCGGGTGGAGGTGGCGGTGCCGCGCGCGGCGGGATTGTTCGCCTGTCGGCCTGATCCGATCGCGCCCGTGGACGGAATCGTGGGCTCGGGCGTGCTGCCGGAACCGGTGGTGTGGCCGACGGCGGATCCGGACTCCCCGGTGCGGAAGCGCGGTCGGCACGGGAGGCAGCGGTTGGCCTGCCTGGGCCTCGGACGGATCGCCGCATGAGCGCGGGATCCCGCGGGCTGCGCTTCTGGCGCCCGGCCGGCGACGGGGTGCGCCACGCGTTCCGCGCCAGGCGCTACGAAGGTCAGGCCGAGGACGTCTCGGTGTGCGGGGTGACCTGCGCGCTGTCCCAGGAGTTGTCGGAGACGGATTGGTGCACGGCACCGACGTGCCCGTCCTGCAACGGAATTCTCCGCGCGGAGCAGGACGAGCGGACGGCCGCGCGCGACGCGAACACCGATCAGCGATGAACGGCTGACCACGACTTCCCGAACCCCGCCCGCGATGCCTGTCCCCGACCAGGCGCGGGCCGGGAGCTCGGCCGGGTTCCCGCGCACCTCCCGTGCGCACCGAGTGCGCGGGACCCGGTCGGGCCTGGCGCCTCCCGGTCGAACGGCCCTCCCCGCCGTTCCCGGGGGTGCGTCGGGATGAGACCCGGCCGGGACGGACAACGCCCCGTCCGGATCGCGGTGCGCGCCTGCGGATGCGACCTCAGTACAACTCGGGCCTGCGGTCGGTGAGCAGGTCGGCGTGCGCGGTGCGCCGCTTGGTGCGGGAGGCCGTGAGGTCGAGGTCGGCCACCGCGCAGCCGGACTCGTCGGCTTCGGCGCGCACCCAGCCCTCGTGGTCGATGACGGCGGAGCCCTCGGTCCAGCGGGTGCCGCGTTCGGTTCCGCTCCGGTCGCAACAGGCGATGGCGAGGCCGTTGACCCGGGCCGCCGCCATCGCGATGACGACCTCCGGGGGCCGCTCCCCCGCCGGGCGCGGGACCAGCGGCCAGTTCGTCGGCACCGCCAGCAGGTCCGCGCCCGCCAGCGCGAGTTTCCGCGTCAGCTCGGGGAATTCGAGGTCGTAGCAGATCAGCACGCCGATGCGGCCCCGGCTGGTGTCCAGCACCGGCGGTGCCGCCGAACCGGGGGTGAACAGCAGCTTCTCCTCGTCCCACAGGTGGGTCTTGCGGTACACGGCGACGAGCTCCCCGCGGTCGAGCACCGCCGCGCTGTTGTGCAGCCGCCCGCCCGCGCCGCGTTCGCAGAACCCGCCCACCACCACCGATTCCGGGGCCGCGCGGCCCCATTCCGCGAACAGCGGGTCGTCGGGGGTGAGCGCCACCGACGCCGCTTCGGCCACCGAGCTCAGCCGGTAGCCGGACGTCACCAGTTCCGGCAGCACGATCACGTCGGCCCCGCGCGCGGCGGGCCCGCGCACGGCCGACACCGACAACTCGCGGTTGTTCGGCAGGTCGGCCACGCGCGGGGCCGGCTGGGCGCAGTGCACCCGGGTCACGGGCGGCTCATCCGAGCTCGGCGGGCGGCACGTCCGCCAGCAGCTGCGCGAGCACGTCGAACTCGTTGAACAGCGACCACTCCTCCACGATGCGCCCGCCGGAGAAGTACAGCTGGGACATCCCCCACAGCTGGGCCCGGCGGCCGGTCGGGGCGCCGTAGAGACCGTAGCCGCGGTGCGTGCCCACGCCCGACCAGCGGACGGAGACGCTGAAGCCGTCGGCCTCGTTGCCCATCCAGTACACCTCGTCCACCGCGACCCCGAGGTCCGGGAAGGTCGCCAGCAGCGCCCGCGCCATGCCGCGCACGTCGGAGCGGTTGCTCCCGGTGCGGTTCGTGGTGCCGTGCCAGCGCACCGCGTCCGCGTACACCCGGTCGAACATGCTCAGGTCGCGCCGGTTGTAGACGTTGTGGAACAGCGCCCGCACCGTCCGCTCCACGTCGAAGCCGTCGGAGGGCAGCGGCAGCGCCTCCGGTTTGCGGCCGCCGACGAGCCGCTGTGGCTCGCTGAACTGGCGCGCGGTGAGCGGGGCGATGCCGCCCTCGTTGCCGTAGGTGCGGGCCGCTTCGACGACGTTCACGCCGAGCTGCTGCAGCTTGGCGGCCGTGTTGTAGAGGACCCACTCCTCGTAGATCTCGTTCTTCCGCACCACGCAGTTCGCCATCACCCACGTGTCGAGCTTGCGCCCGGTCGGCGGGCCCCAGCGCCACGGCCCGGTGTGGTGGCCGATGTTGATGGCGCGGTGCGAGGTGACGAAGCCCTGGTCCTCGTCGCCCGCCCAGATCACGTCGTCGGCGTAGTGCCTGCAGTCCGGGAACGCGTTGATCGACTGCATGGTGCCGTCGACGAGCTGCTCCACGCCGTAGGAGTAGCCGTTGTCGCCGTGCAACCGGCAGCCGGGGCTGTAGGTGTCGTAGATGTAGCCGACGTCCTGGTCCTCCCAGATGCGGTGGGTGATCCGCACGATGTAGTCGACGATGTCGGTGTAGGTGTCCTCGAACCCGCGCATCGGCTGCCTGCGCTCCCCCGGCACGCGCAGCGGCTCGTCGGCGCCGTGCCCGGAGTCCACGCGGATGGCGTGGTCGGTCGGCATGGTCCGCGCGGGCGGGTGCATGGTGCCCTCGGGAGCTCCGCGCCGGTCCTCCCGCTGCGGGGCGGCCTTCGGGTTCTGCTCGTCGGACTTGCCGCTCATCTAGCGCTTTCCCTTCTCGTAGCGATCGGTGCGGATCGTGGCGGTGGCGCGGTGCGCGGCCATCCGCTCGTACTCGGAGATCACGTCCACGGCGTCGGCCAGCATCGGGGTCGCCTCCGCGGCGACGCGCTGGTACGTCAGCGGCTTGAGGAACCTCGACACCGAGAGTCCCGCGCTGTGCTTGGCCCCGCCCGCCGTGGGCAGCACGTGGTTGGTGCCCGCCATGCCCTTGTCCGAGTAGGCGACGGTGCTCCACGGGCCGAGGAAGATCGAGCCGTAGTTGCGCAGTTCCCGGTGGTAGTGCGCGTCGTCGGCGGTGATCACTTCGAGGTGCTCGGGCGCGAGGTCGTCCATCAGCGCCACGGCGGTCCCCGCGTCCGCGGCCCAGGTCACCGAGCCGTGGTCGCGCCAGGCGGGCCCGGCGATCTCGGCGGTGGACAGGGTGGCGAGCTGCCGCTCCACCTCGGCGATGACCTCCCGGCCGAGCCGTTCGGAGGTGGTGATCAGCGCGGCGGGCGAGTTCACCCCGTGCTCGGCCTGGCCGAGCAGGTCCGCGGCGACCAGTTCCGCGTCGGCGATGTCGTCGGCGAGCACCGCCACCTCGGAGGGCCCGGCGAGCAGGTCGATGCCGACGGTGCCGAACAGCTGCCGCTTCGCCTCGGCGACGAACGCGTTGCCCGCGCCGACCAGCACGTCCACCGGGCGTTCGCCGAGCAGCCCGAACGCCATCGCGGCCAGCGCCTGCACCCCGCCGAGCACGTACACGCGGTCGGCGCCCGCCAGGTGCGCGGAGTAGAGCACCGCCGGGTCCGAGGTGCCGTCGCGCCCGGGCGGCGTGCAGGCGAGCACGGTCTCGACGCCGGCGACCTTGGGCACGCCGACGGTCATGAACGCGCCCGCGGTGAGCGGGAAGCGCCCGGCAGGCAGGTAGGCGCCGACGCGCTGCACCGGCACGTACCGGTGCCCGGTGATCAGGCCGGGGGCGAGTTCGGTCTCGAAGTCCCGCAGGTGGTCGCGCTGCGCGCGGGCGAACGCGGCGGTCCGCTCGGCACCGAGCTCCAGCGCCTCCCGGTGGGCCGGGGTGAGCCGGTCCCCGCTGCTCGCGATGGCGGCGGCGTCGAGCTCCACGTCGGCGGCGGTCCAGCCGTCGAGTTCGCGGGCATAGCGCAGCACGGCGTCCATCCCGTCGCGTTCGATCGCGGCGAGCATCTCGGAGACCCGCTGTACCACCGCCGGTTCGCGTTGGGCCGCGGGACCGTCGTGCGCGGGGGCCTTGAGGAGGCGGCAGGAGCCGCCGAGCTCTGTGAGCAGGGAAGGTGCGAAGCGCATGGCGCGAACCCTACGAACGCGCGAAGCACAGGACAAGGTGAGAATTCCCTGCGCTTGGCATAGGGTTTCCCTGTGACATTGAAGCAGTTGCGGGCGTTCCTGCTCGCCGCCAGGACCGGCTCGTTCACCACCGCCGCGGCCACCATGGGCATCGCGCAGGCCTCGGTGTCGGAGCTGATCCGCAAGCTGGAGGACGAGCACGCCACCCGGTTGTTCACCCGGGGCGCGCGCCGCCTGGTGCTCACCGCGGCGGGCGAGGCGCTGCTACCGCACGCGGAGCGGGCCGCCGTCGCCGCCGACGAGGGCGCGCAGGCGCTGCGCTCGGTGAGCTCGCTGCACGGCGGCGTCGCCACCTTCGGCCTGCTGCGCAACGCCGGCTACTACCTGCTGTCCGACCTGGCGCAGCGGTTCCACGACGACCACCCCGACGTGCGGATCCGGCTGATCGGCCTGAACTCGGTGGAGGTCGCCGCCGCCGTCGCCGCGGGCACGGTGGAGGCCGGACTGGTGGTGCTGCCCATCGACGACGAGGGCCTGGAGGTGACGCCGCTGCTGCGCGACGAGGTCCGCTACGTCACCGCCGATCCGGCGCGCGCCGCGGAACCAGTGGGCATCGAGGACGTCGCGCGCGCCAGCCTGATCCTCTACGACGCGCACTACGGCTGGACCGACCCGACCCGCCGCCAGCTCGCCGACCGCGCCCAGCTCGCCGGGGTGAAGCTGGAACCGCGGATCGAGGTCGAGCACGTCGAATCCGCGCTGGCGCTGGTCGAACGCGGCATAGGGGACACCATCGTCGCCGGCGCCGTCGCAGGCGGGGCCGGGTTCCCGCGCGCCCTGCACACCACCGGCTTCCGCGAACCGCTGCACGACACGGTGGCGCTGGTGCGCAGGCAGGGCGCCACCCTCTCCCCCGCCACCCGCGAACTCGCCCGCCTCGCCCAGAAGATGCTCCTGCAACGCCCGAACCCCCGCGGCTGACGGCGCGGTACTCCGATGATCTTCCCGGGTGATCTTGCCTGCGCGACGGGGTGAACGCCAGGCGTTCCACTCCCGTCCCCCGCCGGTCCGGCGCCATGGTGCAGACCGGATCCGGCACGAGGCGGGAGGAACCGGATGGGCGCGACGTTGCGGATCGAGTCGCTCGCGGTCGAGGACGGCCGGGGCTGGCAGGAGCCCTACGACCTGTCGGGACGGCTGGTCTCGGTCCGGGCCCGGGTGCGGATCGGCGACGAGGACGTCGTCCTGCACCGATCCCGGCGCAAGCCGAACACCGTCGACGTGCGAACCCCGGAGGGAAGCCCGATCACGTCCCTGCCGATCCGGCGGCAAGGCGACCAGCAGGAGTTGTCGGACTGGCTGCTCGCCCGGCTGGGGCTCGACGACGCCTTCGCGTCCGTGCGGCTCGCCAGGGACAGGCGGCTCTCCTTCGCCCACGATCTGCTTCCGTACCTGCACATCCGGCAGGACGACAGCGAACGGTTCATCATCCGCCCGCGATCCGAGGACGCGGCTCGGCGCGTCGTCGCCGCACTGCTGCTGGGGTTGACCAGCGAGAGATCGGAACGGCTGCGCACCCGCGCGAGCGAGCTGCACAACCTGGCCGAGAGCCGTCGGCGGGACGTCGCGCGGATCCGGGCCTTCCTCGACGAGTCACCGGCGACCGAGTCCGTGGCGCTCGACGCCGACCTGGCCCGACTCCGGGACGGTGCGGCGCGGGCCGCGCGGCGGCTCCGCGAGCTGCGCGAGCAAGGCCGAGCCGCCACCAGGTTCGCCGACCACTTGCGGAAGCGGTTGGAGCAGGCGCGGGAGCGGCTGTCGTCCAGCGAGGACGACCTGGACCGCGCGCTGCGGCAGCGCGACGCGACGCGCCGCGAACTCGCTCACCTGGACGCTTCCCTGGCAGAGCTGGCGAAGGACCCCACCGTTCCGGACGAGCACGGCCGGGCGCTGCCACTGCTGCGCTACGACACGTGCACCGCCTGCGGCGGGGATCTCAGCTCGCGCGTGGTTCCCCCGGGACGGTGCAGCCTGTGCACCGAACCGCTCCCGGACGCGGCGCGAGCAGCGGAAGCACAACGGCTGCGGCAGCGGCGGCAGCGGGTCGCCGGACCGCTCGCCGAGCACCAGCAGGAGCTAGATCGAGCTCGCGCCGCGGTCGACCGCGCCCGGCAGCAGCACGCGGATGCCCGAACGGCGTTCGACGGGGACACGTCCGACTCGGTCGCCCCGCACGTCGACGCGATCGCCGCGGCCACCGCGGAACTGGAATCCCTGCGCGCGCGGATCACGGTGCTGGAGCGGATTCGGGAACCGCACGAACGGCTCGTGCGACGGCAGCGCGAGATCGAGGAGCTCGAACACGAGCATGAGCTGACCTGCGACGAACTCGACCGGGCCGAGGCGGAGCTGACCAAGCCGGAGGACGTCCTTCAGCACATCGACGACCTGTTCCGCCGCATCGTGGACGCGTTCGACCTGCCCTGGTCCACCGGACGCGCCCGGCTGCACCCGGAGACGCTGCTGCCGATGGTCGACGAGCAGGACTTCGGCCAACGGGGCGGCGGCTCGCGCACCGCGGTGTCCGTCGCCTACAGCCTGGCGTTGCTGATGCACGCCTTGGAAGATCCGATGCGGTCCCAACTCCCCACTCTGCTGGTCCTGGACTCACCGCAGAAGAACATGGGGCGGAACGATCCCGATCAGGACCTGGTCACGCGGATGTACACCAGGATCAGCGACTACTTCGAGGAACGCCGGAGGCATTCCGGTGGCCGATTCGAGAACGTGCAGCTCATCATCGTCGACAACGACATCCCCGCGAAGGTCCGCGACCACTTCCGGCCGCTGATCGAGTTCGAGGGAGACGAGGGGTTCATCCGCGATCTGGAGAATCCGCACGGCTTGCCGGACTTCCCCGAGCAGCTGGCTCTCGACCTGAACGAGGGGTGAAACGCGCGGTTCCGAACCGCTCCGGGCGGCAGGCGAACGGCGACGACGTGGGGCCGGCGTGCTGGCTCGCGGACGTTCCGAGCGGGCCCGGTCCCTCGGTGCTGCGGACCACGAACGAATGGCCATCGGTGCAGCCCTCGCCCGTCGCCGAAGCGGAACACGACCCGACCCGGCAGCCTACAGTCCACAGCGGACTAGCGGGTTCCGGTGGCGGCGCGGGCGCGGGGGGTGGAGGTCCGCCTGGCGGTCGCGGGGCGGCGCTTCGGGGTGTTCTTCCCGGTGGTTCCGGTGCGGCGCTTGCGGGAGCGGGTCCGCTTCGCCGGGACCCCGGCGTAGGTGACGCCGAGCAGCAGGGCCTGCAGCACGGCGGCCAGCAGCACACCACCCCACAGCGCCGGGCCGGACAACTGCACGAACACCAGCGAAGTCGGCGCGGTGACCAGGAATCCCCACATGCCGACCAGGCTGTTGCCGGTGTGGTCGAACAGCAGCACGTCCAGCGCGATCCACGCCCACACCACCGCGACCAGCGCCAAGTAGCCCAGCCCCGCCGGGTTGAACAGGTACCGGTGGAGGGCTGCGGTGGCCGGGGTGCGCCGTGGGCCGTGCATGGGGTGAGCCTCCCAGAGAAGTCGATCAAGTGCTTCGATCTTCACTATCCCGGCGTGGCGGCCCCGTCCGCATGAGCAGTTCTACCCATCCGGCCCCGGCGTTCGGCCGAACCCGGTCAGCGGCGCAGCAGCGCCACCACGAACTCGGAGTCGGACGTGAACGGTCGCACGTCCCAAGTGGACAGCGCCAGGTCCACCTCCAGGCCCGCGGCGGCCACGTCGGCGAAGAACTCGTCGAACCCGTAGCCGCGGCCAGCGCCGAACCCGGCGGCCACCCGGCCCTCCGGGGCCAGGTGCGCGCGGAAGCGCCGCAGCACCTCGCGGCGGGTGGCGGGGGCGAGGAACGCCAGCACGTTCCCGGCGCACACGATCGCGTCGAACGGTTCGTCGATCCCCCGCGCGGGCAGGTCCAGCTCGGCGAGGTCCGCGACGAGCCAGCGCGGTCCCGGGTGGTCCTGCTCGGCGGCCGCGATCAACGTCGGATCCACGTCGACGCCGACGACCCGGTGCCCGGCGGCCGCCAGCGCGGCTCCGACCCGGCCCGGCCCGCAGCCCGCGTCGAGGACGCGCGCGCCGCGCGGCACCATCGCGTCCACCAGCCTGGCTTCGCCCGCCAGGTCGTCACCCGCCCGGGCGAGCCCGCGCATCCGCTCGACGTACCAGTCCGAGTGCCCGGGGTCCGCGGCGACCTTCTGCATCCAGAGACTCTGCTCGACCATGCCCCCATCCTGCCGCGCCCGGGATGCGAAGCTCGATCCGCACCCGAGGCAGCACCGGGAGACGAGGGATGACGCTGGACGACGACGGACTCCGGTTCGACGACCACCGCTGGGTCGCGCACGTGCTGGTGGCACGCGCGGGGCGCTACCTGGTGCTCAAGCGCGGCGCGGACCGCTACCTCGGTGGCCGGTGGGACCTGCCCGGTGGCACCGTCGAACCGGGCGAGGACCTGCGCGCCGCGGCCGAACGCGAAGCCGCCGAGGAAGCCGGGCTGGTCGTCCGAGCCACCGATGAGCTGGCCCGGTTCAGCAACGCCGACACGCGCGGCAGGCCGATCTGCTACCACACCGTCACCTTCCTCGGCGCCGAAGCGGATCCCGAGGCGGAGGTGGTCACCTCGCCGGAAGAGCACGACGAGCACCGCTGGCTCACCCTGGAGGAGACGCTGCGGCTCGACCTGGTGTGGCACGTGCGCCGCGCCTTCGACGCCCTCGCCGACCGGTGACCGCCCCGTCCGCCACCCCGCAGGAGGTATCGCACCCGTGAAAACCCGAGTCGACCGCGCATGCCTCGTGGTGCTGCTGCTGGTGGGGGCGAGCACCGGGTTCTGGGCCTTCGTCGCGCCGGAGTCCTGGCACGCTTCGTTCCCGGGTTTCGGCTTGGACTGGCTGCCGCGGCTGGGCCCGTACAACGAGCACTTGACGCGGGACACCGGCGCGATGTTCCTCGCGCTGGCGACGCTCAGCGGTGCGGCGCTGCGGCGGGTCGACGACGTGGTGCTCACCCGGGCCGCCGGTGCGGCGTGGCTGGTGTTCAACGCGCTGCACTTCGGCTTCCACAGCACGATGCTGCACATGTACGGCCTGCTCGACCAGGTGCTGAGCATGGGCAGCCTCGGCCTGGTCACCGGCCTGGCGCTCGTCCTGGTCCTGCCCGGCCGGGCGAGCGGTCAGGGGGCGTCGCGGTAGGCGGTGCCGGCGGCGTTGGGTTCGGCACCGTCGTAGAGGCCGGTGGGGCTGGTGCCGGTGGAGAGGGTGAACCAGGCGTAGCGCTCCACGAACGGCAGCCCGTCGAGCATGGCGGCGGAGTCGCGCACGAAGTCCGCCTGCTGCTGCTCGTCCGGGTAGCGCGGAGCGTCCCCGGAGAAGTCGATGAGCGCGTACTCGGTGACCCACACCGGTTTCCCGTAGCGGTCGTGGACGGCCTGCACGTAGTCGCGGAGCTGATCGGTGGCCTGCGGCGAGAAGTCGCCGCCGTACCAGTGCAGCGGGATGAAGTCGACGCGCAGCCCGCGTTCCTCGGCGCCGCGCAGGAACCGGTCGAGCCAGCCGTCGTCCTGGTCGGCGCCGGTGGCGACGGCGGGCGCGCTCAGCCGCATCCCGGTCTCCTCCAGCTGCGGCCACAGGTCGAGGGCCTGCTCGACGGTCATCCCGGCCTGCTCGTCGAAGTCCGGTTCGTTGAAGGTGAGCAGCGTCGACCCGGACTCCTTCGCCGCGTCCAGGTCCTGCGGGTTCACCGAGTCGGCGCCCCAGATCATCGGCACGAACTCGGCGCCGTCGGGCGCGGTGACGCCCTGCGGGTCGGCGGCCCAGCCGTAGAACCAGTCGGCGCCGACGTCGCGCAGCGCCGCGTCCACCCCGTCGCCGGGGTTGACGCTGACGCCCTTGCCGCCGGCGTCGTCGGCTCCGGCGGTCGCGGGGACGAGCAGCAGGGCCGCGGCCGCGGTCACCGCGGCCCACCACGTCCGGCGCGGGAACGTCCTGATCATCGATTCCTCCTGGCGTCGCCGCAGTTCCCGCCCGCGCGGCGGACGCGGCCGGGACGTCGGGATCATCGTAGGGCGCCGCCACGCGTTCCGATCCCCTTTGAATTTCCCGGTTTTCTCGTCGGTGGACCGCGCGTTCGGCGGTACCGCAACGGGTTCCGGGCGTGCCGTCCGCCGCTGCGGGCGCGGCTCGACCGCCCTGGCTCGACGCGGCGACGCCGGAACCGGCCGGACCGGACGAAGCGGGCACGACGGGCGGCCGCGCCACGCCCTACCGCGTCCACCTGGTGAAACGCGAGTCCGGCTCAGCATTCCCATGCAGTGGGAGATCGACGCGCAGGGTCACCACTGACGACCGTCCGCATCGGACGAGCTCCACATCGGGTGAGGTGCGCGGCAGATCCTGTGCGCAGCGTCACCGAATCGGCGGGGACCGGTCGCACGGGCCCACCCCCGCCGCCGGGCCGCCCGAACGGCAGGACCATGCTCGTTCCCGTGCCCCAACACCGAAACACCCGACAGGAGGTCGACGACGTGTCGCCAAGCCCGGTGCGCGCCGCGGACGTGGACGCCGCGGCCCAGCGGTTCAGCACGACGATCCCCCCGACCCCGCTGCAGCACAACGAACGGCTCTCCACCCGGCACGGGCTCGACGTGCGGCTCAAGCGGGAGGACCTCACGCCGGTGCGGTCCTACAAGGTGCGCGGGGCGTACAACTTCATCAGCCAGCTCTCCGCGGAGCAGCGCGAGCGCGGCGTCGTGTGCGCCAGCGCGGGCAACCACGCGCAGGGCGTGGCGTTCGCCTGCGAGTCGCTCGGCGTCGCCGCCCGCGTGTACCTGCCCCGCACCACGCCGCGGCAGAAGCGGCAGCGGGTGGCGCGCTTCGGCGGCAGCCACGTCGAGGTCATCGTGCTCGGCGACACCTACGACGACGCCGACGCCGCGGCCCGCGCCGACGCCGCCGACAGCGGCATGACGCTCATCCCCGCGTTCGACGACCCGCGCACCATCGCCGGGCAGGGCACCGTGATCCGCGAGGTCGTCCAGCAGCTCGGCAAGGCCCCCGACGCGGTGGTGGTGCCCGTCGGCGGCGGCGGGCTGCTCGCCGGAACCCTCACCTGGCTGCGGGAGAACCACCCGCAGGTGCGGGTGATCGGCGCGGAACCGCAGGGCGCGGCGAGCATGGCGCTCGCGCTCGACCGCGGCGAACCGTCCCCCGTGGACGATCTGGATCCGTTCGTGGACGGCGCCGCGGTGCGCGTCGTCGGCCGCAACCCGCACGCCATCGCCGCGCTGGACCCGCCGGACCTGGTGGCGGTGCCGGAAGGGCAGATCTGCGTCGAGATCCTCGACCTGTACCAGTCGGACGGCATCATCAGCGAGCCCGCGGGCGCGCTGTCCCCCGCCGCGCTCGCCCAGGACCTCGGGCTGGCGCCGGGCTCGACGGTGGTGTCGCTGATCTCCGGCGGCAACAACGACGTGAGCCGGTACGCGGAGATCGTGGAGCGGGCGCTGGTGTTCGAGGGGCGCAAGCACTACTTCCTCGTCGAGTTCCCGCAGGAACCCGGTGCGCTGCGCCGGTTCCTCGACGACGTGCTCGGCCCGGACGACGACATCGCGCTGTTCGAGTACGTCAAGCGCAACAACCGGGAGACCGGCCCCGCCCTGGTCGGGCTCGAACTCGGCGCCCCTGAGAACCTGGACCCGATCCGCAAGCGGATGGAAGCGATCCCGCACCGCATCCAGCAGGTCCCGCCGGACAGCCCGCTGTTCCACTTCCTGGTGTGAGTTCGCCGGGGTGAACGGCCCACCACGGGCCGGTGGGCCGTTCACCTGGCGGCTAGGGGTGTTGCAGGACGTCCATGATGCGACCGACGTAGTCGTCGTGGTCGGCCTGGAGGCAGGCGCGCTGGGCGTGCTTGCCGTTGCAGCCCTCGCCCCAGCCGCTGCCGTCGCCGTAGCCGAGGAAGTCGTGCGGGATGCCGGCCGCCGCGAGGTTCGCCGCGGTGACGACGGCGGTCTCCCGCACCCGGTTCTCCGCGATGGCCAGGACCGGATCGTCCAGCAGGTTCCCGCCGTTGCCCGCGTAGATCGCGACGCCCATGCCGCGCAGGGCGTCGACGTGCTGCGCGGGGCTCTGCGCGTTCCAGATGCCGTCGTTCGGCCACACCGGTGAGCCGAAGATCGCGTCCGGCGGGTCGAGCGGCGTGCCCGCGCCGTCCCACCGCGTCGAGGCGGTGACGGCGGCGCGGATCTCCGGGTTCAGCAGGTCGAGGTCCCCGGAGAAGCTGCCGACGTAGCGGAACAGGTCGGGCCGGTGCTCGGCGTAGTGGAACGCGCCGAAGCCGCCCATCGAGTGCCCGGAGATCGCGCGGCCCTCGCGGGTGGCGATGGTGGCGAGGTTGTCGTCGATCAGCGGGATCAGCTGGTCGAGGTGGAAGGTCTCCCAGTTCTGCACGCCGGAGCTCCCCGGCGCCACCCAGTTGGTGTACCAGCCGCGTCCGCCGCCGTCGGGCTCCACGGCGATCAGCGGGACTCCCGCGGTGGCCGCCTCGGTGATCTCCATGTTCTGCACGGCGTTCGGGTACTCCGGCGAGCCGTGCAGCGTGTAGTGCACGGGATAGCGGGTGGTGCCGTCGTAGCCGTCGGGCAGCGTCACCATGACGACGTGCTCACCGGAGACCTGGCCCGGCAGCACCGGGTGCTCCGGCACCTGGTCGGTGCGCACGGTGATGGTGAACGTCCGCGCGCTGTGCCATTCCGGCTGCCCGACGACGGTGATCCCGTGCCCGTCGGCGAAGTGCGGCGGTGCGGGTTCGGCGATCGCCGCCGGTCCGGTCAGCCCGGCGGTGGCGGTGAGGGCGATCAGCGCGGCGGCCCAGCGGCGCGGCGCGGTCCGGTGTTCGGTTCGCATCAGGTTCCCCCGGATGAGGTCGACCCGCCTCCCCTGACGGGTGCCGTGCTGAGCGAACCAAGGCCGGGTGGCCGGGTTCCAGCGGCCAGTCGGGTGATCGCGGCGGCAACATTCCGCACCTGTGCGCGAACTTCCGCCTTTTTCGGCATATGCCAGAGAGTTTTCGGGTGATCCGGTCGCAGCGCGGCCGTGTTCAGCGACCCCGAGTTGTGGGACCTTGTCCTTCCGGGGCGGGCGGGGCCGCCCTCCGGGGAGGTCGTGGGGATGTCGGGTTCTGACGAGCGATCCTGCCCACCTGCCGGCCGGGTGGACAACACCGTCAACATCGCGCCGGGTGCCCGGGTGCGCACCGTGGTCCAGGGCGGGGTCCTGCACGGCGACCTGATCGGGAACGCCGGGCGCACCGCGCTCGACGAGCCGCTGCGCGTGCTCGCGCGGGAGGTGCGCACCCGCTGGAAGCGGGAGGAGGCGCGGGTGCTGCGCGAGCACGAGGCGCTGCCGGTGCGGTGGGAGGCGGCACCAGACCGGCTGAGCGGCCACTGGCACGGCGACCGGGCGGACGCCCCGATCGACCTCTCCGGCGTGTTCGACGAGGAGGCGAACGGGATCCTGCTGACCTACGGCGCGCTGCCGTGGGGACGGCTCGTGGTGCTGGGGCCCGCCGGGTCCGGGAAGACGGTGCTCACCGTCGACTTCGTGCTGCGGGTGCTGGCGGAGCGGCAGCGGGGCGGCCGGTGGGCCGGCGGCCCGGTGCCGGTCCGCTTCGACCTCGGGGCCTGGGACCCGAGCGCGATCGGCCTCCGGAACTGGCTGATCGAGCGGCTCGCGCACGACTACCCGCAGCCGGGCGGCAGGCGGACGGCCGCCGACCTGGTCGATTCCGAGCTGATCCTGCCCGTGCTCGACGGTTTCGACGAGATCGCCGAACCCCGGCGCGGCACCGGGCTGCGCGCGATCAGCAGGCACGAGGGGCCGTTGCTGATGACCAGCCGCGAAGCGGAGTACGCCGCCCTGGTGGACAAGACCGGCCCGGTGAAGCGGTCCGCCGCGATCCGGCTCGTCGAACTGGACGAGGCGGGCCTGATCGAGCACCTGGCGCGCGGCGGGGTCGAGTCGGGGCGCCGCTGGCGTTCGGTGCTGCGGGGCTCACCGGCGGATCCGGACGGCGCGGCGTCCCGCGACCTGCTGCAGGTGCTGCGGAACCCGCTGATGGCGTCGCTGGCCCGCACCGCGTACCGGGAGGACGACGCCCGCCCGGCGGAACTGCTCGACCGGGACCGGTTCCCGACGCAGGAGCGGTTGAAGGACCACCTGCTGCAGAAGTACGTCCCCACCGTCTACGACGACGAGCTCGCCGACACCCGGCCGATCGAGATGCGGTGGCCGTGGACGCAGGAGCAGGTGCAGCCCTGGTTCCGGCACCTCGCCACGCACCTCGTGCGGCGCGACCTGCGCCCCCGCTCCCGGCCGAGATCGCCCGGTCCCGCCCAGGACCTCGCCTGGTGGAAGATCGCCGACGACCTGCCCCGGCGCACCCGGATGCTGGTGGTCGCGCTGGTCACCGGCGCGGTGGTGGGGGTGGTGGTGTTCCTCGGGCACTCGGCGCTGTTCGTGGCCGGGGGCAACGGCGTGCCGGCGAGCCTGGTGGCGGGCGCCGCGAACGGGTTCCTCAACGGGACGATGGCCGGGCCCGGGTTCGGCCTCGCGCACGGCGCCCGGTTCGTCTTCCGGCGGGCCGCGATCGAGCCCTCCCACGTGCGCTTCCGGTTCCGGCGCGGACCGCGCAGACCGGACTCCCGCTCGTTCCGCACGATCGCCACCAGGGCCGCGGTGGCGCTGCTGCTGGGCACGGTGTTCGGGTTCTGCTGCGGGTTCGTGCCCGGGCTGCTGCGCGCCTGGTCCACCCCCGAGGCCCCGGTGCTGCTCAGCGCCCTGGTGGACGGGCTGCTGTTCGCGGCGATGTTCGGCATCGGCGCCGGGCTCGTGCTGTTCCTCGCGGCGATCTTCGACGCGCCCCTCGACATCGGCGCGGCGGCCAGCCCCGAGGCGCTGCTGGCCGCCAACCGCCGCACCGCGCTGGTGCAGCTGCTGCTGTTCGGCCCGGCGTTCGGGATGTGCGTCGGGTTCAGCGGTTTCCTGGTGGTGGAGCTGCTCGGCGGCGGGCTGTGGGGCCTGCCGCTGACGTGGAGCTCGATCAGCACGATCAACTTCGGCGTGCTGGGCGGCGCCGGCGGTGGCCTCGGGGCGGTGCTCGCGTTGAGCGCCTGGGGCGAGTGGGTCGTGTTCGGCCGCATCTGGTTGCCGCTGCGCGGGCGGCTGCCGTGGCGGACGATCACGTTCCTGACCGATGCCCACGAACGCGGCGTGCTGCGCAGGCACAGCCCGGTCTACCAGTTCCGGCACGCCCTGCTCCGGGACCACTTGGCCGGCTAGCTGTCAGCCCGCGTCCCAGCTGATCGGCATCGCCGACGGCCCGCGGGTGGACAGGCCGTCCTTCCACTCGATCGCCGCCTCGTCGGTCACCCGCAGCCCGGGCAGCCGCCGCAGCAGCACGTCCAGCGCGACCTGCAGCTCCATCCGGGCCAGCGGGGCGCCGAGGCAGTGGTGCGGGCCGTGCCCGAAGCCCACGTGCGAGGCTTCCGCCCGCGCCAGGTCCAGCTGCTCTGGGTTCCGGTAGACCGCCGCGTCCCGGTTCGCCGAGGCCGTCGCGGGCAGCACCGGTTCCCCGGCGCGCACCAGCACCCCGCCCAGCTCGACGTCCTCCAGCGCGTAGCGCGCGATGCCCGCCCCGTTGCCGAGCGGCACGAAGCGCAGCAGCTCCTCCACCGCGCGCGGCACCAGGTCCGGCTCGGCGCGCAGCCGCGCCAGCTCCTCGGGGTGCTCCAGCAGCACGTGCACGAAGTTCGGGATCTGCGAGGCGGTGGTCTCGTGCCCGGCGACGAGGATCGCCTCGGCCAGCGAGAGCATCTCGTCCTCGGACAGCCGGTCCTGCTCGTCGCGGGCGGCGACGAGGGCGCTGAGCAGGTCGTCGCGGCCGTGCTCGTCCCGCCTGCGCTCCGCGATCAGGCCCGCCATGTACTCCCGCATCGCGCCGATGGCCTCGGCGACCTCGCCGGGGGTGAACTTGGTGGTGGACAGGAACGCGTCGGACCACTGCCGGAAGTCCCCGCGGTGCGCGTAGGGCACGCCGAGCAGTTCGCAGATCACGGTGATCGGCAGCGGCAGCGCGAAGTCCGCCACCAGGTCGGCGGGCGGCCCGGCGGCGAGCATCGCGTCGACGAACCCGTCGGCGATCTCCTGGACGCGGGGGCGCAGCTGTTCGACGCGGCGCTGGGTGAACGCCTTCATCACCAGCCGGCGCAGCCTGCTGTGCTCGGGCGGGTCCATGCTGAGGATGTTGCCGCTGGAGCCCTGGTGCGGGCGCATCCGCGGCTCGTCGCGCCCGACGCTGGCGGCGCGGCTGAACCGCGGGTCGCCGAGGACGACCTTGACGTCCTCGTAGCGGCTGGCCAGCCAGGCCGGTTCGCCGTAGGGCAGCCGGACGCGCAGGAGCGGCTGTTCGCGCAGCTCCTGGAACAGCGGTTCCGGGTCGAGCCGTTCCGGTCGGCTGAACGGGAAGGTCCGGGGCTCCGCGGTGGTCATGCGCAACTCCTGCGGGTGGGCTGTTCGGGCGCCACCCACCCTACAACTAAGTCAGCTGATTGTCTTAGTTCCCCGGGGTGCGTCAGCCCGCGTGGCCGAGGCGCCGGGACAGCTCCGCCGCCCCCTCCCGGATGATCCCGGCCAGCGCGCGGTCCGCCGCGTCGTCCCAGCGCGGCGTCGGCACCGAGGCGCTCATCGCCGCGACCACCGCACCCGAGGAGTCCCGCACCGGCGCGGCGACGCAGGCCACCGCCTCGTTCGACTCGCAGTGCTCCCGCGCGATGCCGGTCGCGGCGACCACGTCCAGCTCGCGGCGCAGCGCGCGCCGCGCGGTGGTGCTGCGCGCGGTCAGCGCCACCAGCCGCCGCCCCGCGTACAACTCCGCGAAGCGCCGCTTCGGCAGCGCCGCCAGCAGCACCTTGCCGACCGCCGTGCAGTGCGCGGGCAGCCGCCGCCCCACCGCCGAGACCATCCGCACCGGGTGCGCGCTGTCCACCTTCGCGACGTACAGCACCTCGGTGCCGTCGAGGACCGCGACGTGCACCGTCTCCCCGCACCGCAGCGCCGCCTCCTCCGCCGCGAGCCCGCCCTCGCGGGCCAGGTCGAGGCGTTCCGCGTAGGCCGAGCCGAGCTGGAACGTCCGCACCCCGAGCCGGAACCGGGTGCCGCTCTCCCCCGCCGCCACCAGGTAGCCGCGCTCGACGAGGGTGCCGAGCAGCTCGTGCACCGTGGTGCGCGGCAGGCCCAGCGCCGCGGTGATCTCGGGCGCGCTCAGCTCCGCCTCGGCCAGGAACAGCTCCAGGACGTCGAACGCCCGCCCCACCGCCGGTACCGCTCGTGCCATCGGCTCGCTCCTCCGCGTTCCGCCCCAGCGGCGCGCCATCCTACCCGCGGCGGATTGACCGGCTCCGCACGCCGAACCTACCGTTGCCGAACGTTGTCCGACATGTCGAACGGAGCGGCCGGTGCGGGAGACACGCGAATTCCTGGTGGCGCAAGGACTTCCCGGCGGCGGTCCGCAACTCCCGGTCAGCGGGAAGCGCTTCCCCGACGGCGCGCAGTACCGGGTGGAGATCCCCAGCACCGAAGGTCCCGAAGTGCTCGACGCCGTGCTGGACGAAGCCCGGGCGCGCGAGGTGCCGGTGCACCGGATCTCGCAGGGCAGCGGCGGCATGCTGCTCACCGCGGCCGAACTCGGCGCGATGTCCCGGACCGCGGCCGCCGCGTCGGTGGAGCTGAGCCTGTTCGCCCGCCCCGTCGCCGCCTGGGGCACCGGCGCCCTGGCCACCGCGAGCGGCGGCGGCCCGGTCGCCGCGCAGGCCCGCGGCACCGAAGGGCTGGTGCACGCGCTGGAGGACGTTTGCCGCACCGCCGAAGCCGGCGTCCGCAGCGTGCTGATCACCGACCTCGGCGTGCTGGCCACCGCGTCCCGGATGCGCAAATCCGGTGCGCTGCCTGCGGATCTGCGGTTCAAGATCAGCGTCCAGATGGGGCTGTCGAACCCGGCTTCGGTGCGCATCGCCGAACAGCTCGGCGCGGACAGCTACAACGTGCCCACCGACCTCGACCTCCAGCAGCTCGCCGACATCCGGGCCGCCACCGCGCTGCCGCTGGACGTGTACGTGGAGGCCCCCGACGACCTCGGCGGTTTCGTGCGGCACTTCGAGATCGCCGAGATCGTGCGGGTCGCCGCGCCCGTGCACCTGAAGTTCGGCCTGCGCAACGCCCCGAACATCTACCCGAGCGGCACGCACCTGACGCCGACCGCCGTCGCGCTGGGCCGCGAGCGGGTGCGCCGTGCGCAGATCGGGCTGGAACTGCTGCACCGCTACGCCCCGGAGGCCACCTGCTCGGCCCCGGCCGCCGCGGACCTCGCCCTGCCGCGCACCTGCTGACTCAGCGGGAAAATCCGCGGCGCCGACCACCCCGGACCGCGTACCGTGCGCGGGTCCGGAAGGTCGTGGGAGGAGCGGGACGGTGCGGATCAGGACGTTCGCCGAGGGTGACGCCGAAGCGGTGGTGGCGTTGTGGAAGTCGGCGGGGCTGACCCGCCCGTGGAACGACCCGTGGGCCGACGTGCGGCGCAAGCGGACCGTGCAACCGGAGATGTTCTTCGTCGCCGAGGACGGGTCCGGCGGCGTGGTCGGCACCGCGATGGCCGGCTACGACGGGCATCGCGGCTGGATCCACTACTTGGCGGTCGCCGACGAGCAGCGCGGCACCGGGTTGGGGCGCGCGCTGGTCGAGCGGGCGGAGGCCGCGCTGGCGGCGCTGGGCTGCCCGAAGGTGCAGCTGCAGGTCCGCCCGGACAACACCGGCGTCGTGGACTTCTACGAACGGCTCGGCTACGCGCCGTACGAGGTCGTCGATCTCGGCAAGCGCCTCATCCCGGACGGCTGAGGACGGCGCCGCCCCGGGAGGTCTCGGCTCGAAGACCCGTGCCCGGCGCGCGGTCCGAGCCCGCGAGCCGGGTTCCGGATCCGGACCGGAAAACCGGCGCCCCCGGTTGACCAGCGGAAACCACCGCGCCCGGTGCGTCCGCCCGCCCACCGCCCCGTCGCCGGGACCACACTGGACACCCGGCGGAGGGAGAGCGCGATGGGGGCGTTGGCGCGAGCGGGGATCGCGGTGCTCGTCGTGCTGCTGGTCAGCGGGGGCGCGGTGCTGGCCACCACCGGTGGCGGCCCGGTCCGGTGCGGTGAGCAGATCATGGGCCCGGACCAGGTGTGCCGCCTCGTCTCCAGCGCGGGCAGCACGCTCAACAGCTACGACGACCAGCGGGAGGTGCAACGCGCCAGCCAGGACCGGCGGCTGCTGCTGGCCGGGCTGACCGGGGCGTTGCTGCTGACGTGCGGCGGGCTGATCGCCGTGCTCGTGCCGTCGCGGCGCGAGCACGACCGGGTCAGTCGAGGGGCGCGCTGAGCACGGACCTGGCCTTCGCGCCGATCGTCTCGCGCACCCCGTCGGCGATGATCCGCAGCGCGTCCGGGTCGCCCTTCACCTGCGAGCGGGCCGTGTTCAGCGCCTGCGACACCGTCACGTGCGGCGGCACGAGCGGCACCGCCGGGTCGACCCGGGCGTCCACGACGGCGGGCCGGTCGGCGTGCAGCGCCGCGTCCCACACCGGTCCGGCCTGGTCGGCGTCGGCCAGCTCGTGCCCGGACAGGCCGAGCAGCTCGGCCCACCTCGCGTACGGCACCTCCGGCAGGTGCTGGGCCTCCGGGTAGGGCTTGTCGCCGAGCATGGCCCTGGTCTCCCAGGTCACGTAGGACAGGTCGTCGTTGGCGAGCACCAGCACGGTGAACCGCGGATCCGCCCACTCCCGCCAGTACTTCGCCACCGTGATCAGCTCGTTGACCCCGTTCATCTGCATCGCCCCGTCCCCCACGAGCGCGACCACCGGCCGCTCGGGGTGGGCGAACTTCGCCGCGAGCGCGTAGGGCAGCCCGCCGCCCATCGACAGCAGGGTGCCGGAGAGGCTGCCGAGCATGCCGGGCCGCATCTCCAGGTCGCGGGCGTACCAGCTGGTGGCGGTGCCGCAGTCCGCGGCGACCATCACGTCGTCGGGCAGCCGCCGGGACAGCTCCCGCACCACCAGTTCCGGGTTGAGCCCGCTGGTGTCCGCGTCGGCGCGCTTCTCGCTGTAGGACTCCCAGCGCCGCGTCCACTTCCCGATGTGCTCGCGCCACGTGCCGTCGGTGCGCTCGTCGAGCTGCGGCAGCAGCGCCTCCAGGGTCGCGCGGGCGTCGCCGACGAGGTTCACCTCGGTCTCGTAGCGGAGGCCGCAGCGGGCGCCGTCCACGTCGATCTGCACGGCCCGCGCCTGCCCCGGCGCCGGGTAGAACTCGGTGTAGGGCATGTTCGAGCCGACGATCAGCAGGGTGTCGCACTCGCGCATCAGGTGCCAGCTCGCGGTCGAACCGAGCAGCCCGATGGGTCCCGTGACCCACGGCAGCGCGTCGTCCAGGACGGTCTTGCCCAGCAACGCCTTCGCGGCCCCGGCGCCGAGCCGGTCGGCGACCGCGGTGAGCGCGTCGGTGGCCCCGTGCGCGCCCGCTCCCGCGAGGATCGCGACCTTCTCCCCCGCGTTGAGCACGTCGGCGGCCTGCGCGGTGCCGCGCGGGTCGGCGGCCCCGACCGGGGTGCTCGGCACCGCGGAGGTCCGGTAGTAGCCGTGCTCGGCGGGCGGCTCCGGCACCGCTTCCCGCTCCAGCAGGTCGCTCGGCAGCACCAGCGCCGTCACCGTCCGGTGGGCCAGCGCGGTGCGGCACGCGCGGTCGACGAGGTGGCGGACCTGGCTGGGTTCCACCAGCTGCTCGCAGAAGTCGCCCGCGACGTCCTTGAACAGGTTCGTCAGGTCGATCTCCTGGTAGTAGCCGCCGCCGAGCGCGGTGCTCGCGGTGTGCCCGAGCAGCGCCACCACGGGCTGGTGGTCGAGCTTCGCGTCGTAAAGCCCGTTGAGCGCGTGCACCGCGCCGGGGCCGCTCGTCACGGCGCAGCAGCCCAGCTCGCTGCCGCCGTACTTCACGTCCGCGCAGGCCGCGAACCCCGCCGTCTCCTCGTGCCGGACCTGGATGAACTCGGTGTCGGGAGCGGTGCGCAGCGCGGCGATCACCCCGCCGATCCCGTCGCCCGGGTAGCCGTAGAAGCGACGCGCTCCCCAGGCGCCGAGGCGTTCGACGATGTGCTCGGCGACGTTCTTCGGATCAGCCACTGGTCGCGGTACCTCCTCGCGGGGGTCGGCCGCCGGGTGGCGGTGGCGGTCCGCCACCTGGCGGGACGGAGTTCTGGTTCAGCGCCCCTTCACGGCGTCCTTCACCTTCTCCACGGCCTGCTTGAAACCGCCCTTGGCCTGGTCGGCCTTGCCTTCGGCCTGCCACTGCTCGTTGCCGGTGACGTCACCGGCCTTCTCCTTGGCCTGGCCCTTGAGCTCTTCCGCCTTGTGCTGGGCCTTGTCCTCGTCACCCACGACGTCATCTCCTTCCGGTGGACGTTGCCTTCCACCGGCGCGTACCCGTTCAGCGCGCGGCTACACATCCCGGTGCGCACACCCGTTCGGCCGCCGGTTCACCGGTGGGCGGGCGGCGCGGTGGCTCGGGTTCCGGCGCGGCGTGGCCGGATCCCCCTCGGCCTGGTCCGTCAGATGCGGACGAGCTCGTCGAGGAGGTCCCCGGCCTTGCTGATGTCCTCGGTGAGCGGCCGGTCCTCCACCCGCGGGTCGAGGGTGTCGGCGGCGAGCCGGAACGCGTCCCGCGCCGGCACGTCCACCAGGTCGGCCTCGCGCATCCGCAGCGCCCGCACCGCGGCGACGAGCTCGCAGGCCAGCAGCCGCCGGTACGCGGCGGCGGCAGCGGTGGTGGCGCGCGCGGCCTGGGTGGAGAAGCTGGCGTGGTCTTCGAGCCCGCGGGAGACGACGGCGGTGCCGAGGGTGGCGGGCAGCGCGGCGTGGCGCAGTTCCGCGAGCGCGTCGTGCGCCACGTATTCGAGGATCATCACCCCGGAGCTGCCGGTGGGGCCGGCGGCGAGGAACGGGCGCAGCCCGGTGAACTCCGGCTCGACCAGGTCGCCGAGGCGCGCGGCGGAGAGCTCCGCCACCTGGTGCACCGTCGCCCGCACCCAGTCGAGCGCGGAGGCGACGTAGGCGGTGTGGAAGTGCGCGTGGTGGTAGGCGTCGCGGTGCACCACCGAGATCATCGGGTTCTCGGTGCCCGCGTTGATCTCGATGGCGAGCACGTCCCGCAGGTAGTGCACCGCGTCCACGGCGGCGCCCTGCACCTGCGGGTAGGCGCGCAGCCCGAACGGGTCCTGGATGCGCCTGCCCGGTTTCGGGGTGCTGTCCAGCCCGAGCAGCCGCCGCATCTGGGCGGCGCAACCGACCTGCCCGGCGTGCGGGCGGGCTTCGTGCACCGGCGTCGCGTACGCCTCCGGGTTGCCGTCGAGGGCGACGTAGGTGAGCGCGGCGACGACGTGGCTGGCGCGGGTGAGCCGCTCCAGGTCGAGGGTGGCGAGAGTCGCTTCGGCGAGGGTGGCGGCGTTGCTGCTCATGAACGCGAGCGCGTCGCCCGCCGCGATCTCCACCGGCTCGACCCGCCCGGACAGCCAGGGGCGTTCTCCGGCGAGGGCGAGCGCGATCTCGGCGAGCGGTGCGAGGTCGCCGGTGCCGATGGCGCCGAGCCGGTGCACCAGCGGCAGCGCCCCGGTGCGGACCGCCTGGGCGAGCGCGGTGATCAGGTCGGGGCTGACGCCCGCGCGGCCCGCGACGAGCTGATTGAGGCGGATCAACAGCGTGCCGCGGGTGTGCTCGGCGGACATGGGTTCGCCGCTGCCGCCCGCGTGGCTGCGCAGCAGCCGGAGCCCGTGCTCGGCGGAGTCGCGGTCGCCGACCACGTCGTCCTTGTTGGCGCCGACGCCGGTGGTCCGGCCGTACACGACGCGTTCGGTGCTGAGCTCGTCGGCGAGCCGCCACGAGTGCTCGGCCACCCGCAACGCCGCCGTGGACAGGTCGATCGCCGGCGGTCCCGCGGTCCGCGCGACGTCGGCGACGTCGGCGCACCGCAGCGTGCGGCCGTCCACCCGGATCACTCTCGTCTCCTCTCGATCGGCCGGTCCAGTATGGGCGCGGCGGGACGCGGCGCCGGTGAGATCATCCGCACTCCGCGGGCCGGGCGGCCACGGCCGGGGTTATCGTCGCCGGTCGGCGGCCGCCGGGTCGCCGACCGTCCGCGAACAGGAGGACCGAGTGCTCGCCCTCGTCGTGTCCCTGCAGGTCAAGCCCGGCCACCGGGACGGTTTCCTGGCCGCCATCACCGCCGACGCCGAGGCGTCCGCGGCGAACGAGCCGGGCTGCGTGAGCTTCGACGTGGTCGTCGACACCGCGGACGACCACCACTTCTTCCTGTACGAGGTGTACCGGGACCGGGAGGCGCTGGAGGCGCACCGGGCGAGCCCGCACTTCGCCGCCTGGACCGAGGCCGCGGCCGAGCACCTGGTGCCGGACTCCCGCCAGGTCACCGTCACCGAACGCCTGGTGCACGAATCTTGATCACCGCCCGGTGGGCGGGTCCGCTCAGCGGGCGGTCACCGGGGCCAGCCACAGCCCGGTGATGGCGTCGACGAGCCCGGTGGCGGCGTCGTCCCAGCTGGAGCGCGGCGTGGTGGCGGAATCGGCGAGCGCCCGCTCCCGTTCGGCGGGCATGTGCACCATGAGCTGCCGCGCCATGTCGTTGCGTTCGGCGCGCACCTCGTCCGGCAGCGCGGGCAGGCACCGGCGCAGCCCGTCGATGATCCGGTGCAGCGAGGGCTCGCTGAGCGATTCCTCCACCATCACCGGGCGCAGCGACGGATCGGTCATGACCTGCGCGCCGAACCGGGCGAACCAGGTCGGCACGCCCAGCGAGGCGAGGTGCTCGATGCTGGGGCGCACCAGGCACTCGACCCAGTCCCGGACGCCCGCGTCCGGGCTGATCTCGGCGAGCATCCGCACCCGGATCAGGTCGATCGGTTCGGCGTGCCTGCGCACGATGGCCCGCACCAGGTCGGTCTTGGTGCCGAAGTGGTACCCGACGGCGGTGTTGTTGCCCTGACCGGCGGCTTCGCTGACCTGCCGGTTGGACACCGCGAACACCCCGTTCTCGGCGAACAACCGCTCCGCCGTGTCCAGGATCGCTTCCCGGGTCGCCCCGACCCGCTCGCTGCGCGCCGCTTGGCCCGCCATCTGCACCACCACCCATTCCACCCGTCCGGCGCGGAGTTCCCGCTGCGCACGGGCTTCTCGCGCACCGCCAGTCAACAACCATTACCCGGTTGAGTCAACCGACTGAACCGAGCTCGCCCCGATCTCGGAGCCACGTCACATCCGACCAGATCGCCCGGTTTCGGCCTCACACGGCCCGGGCGGCGAGCAGCGACAGGTCCACCGGCAGCCGCCGCGCCGATTCGACGGCGAACCCGGCGCCGCTGAGCAGCTTCTCGTACTCGTCGCGGTGCCGTTCGCGACCGCCGGTGATCGCCAGCATCTGCACGTCCCAGGCCGCGGCCAACGATTCCCGGCCCGGGCCGTCCGGCAGCAGCCGTTCCACGACGAGCAGCCGCGCACCGGGTTCGCAGGCGTCCCGGCAGGTCCGCAGCAGCCGCACGCAGTCCGCGTCGTTCCAGTCGTGCAGGACCCGGGACAGCAGGTAGACGTCGCCGCCCGCGGGCACCTGCCGGAAGAAGTCGCCCGCCGCGGCCGTCAACCGGCCGCCGCAGTCGTCGTCGAGGCGACCCGCGACGTGGTCGCGGTCGAACAGCACGCCGCGCAGGCCGGGGTTCGCCGCGAGGACGTGCCGCAGCAGGGTGCCGTCACCGCCGCCGACGTCGATCGCGGTGCCCGTCGCCGGGAACTCCGCCACCGCGGGCAACGCCTCCCCGACCAGCCGGGTCACGGCGCGCATGGCGCGGTCGAACGTCCGCGCGGTGCCGTGGTGCCGGGCGAAGTGGTCGAAGTGCTCGATGCCGAAGTGGTGGCCGAAGGCGGTCCCCCCGGTGCGCACCGCGGACTCCAGCTCGTTCCACGCCTGGTAGAACTCGGCGCCGTAGAGCCGGACCAGATCCCGGAACGGGTCGTCGTCGCGCAGCAGCGCGCCGGTCCCGGTCGTGGTGAACGCACCGCCCCCGGTGTCGCGGAACAGGCCGAGGTGCGCGAGGTGGCGCAGCAGCCGTTCGGTCGCGCCGGGATCGGTGCCGGCACCGGCGGCGACCTCCGCGCCGGTCAGCGGCCGCTCCCGCACCCGGTCGGCGATGCCGAGCTCGGCGGCGACGTGCACGGCGCGCGCCGCCCAGTGCCCGGACAGCAGCCCGAGCAGCCTGGTGTGCGGGTCGGCGTCCTCGGTCCCGGTGCGCAGCACCGTCTTGCTGCGCATCAGGAATTCGGCGAGGTGCCCGTCGTGCGGGAGTCCCGGCGCCATCAGGTGGGTGGCGTGGTCGCCGACGTGCACGTTGCTGATGCTCGGCTCGTCGACGAGCCGGGTGAGCAGCCCGTCGTCGCCGGTGACGGCGGTGAGCACCAGGGTGTCGCGCAGCGGTCCGGTGCCGTCGTCCGGCGTCCACGGCGCCACCCAGGCGCAGGGGAACGGCAGCTCCACCCCGGCCTGCGGCGCGTCGGGGGCGTCGAGCAGCACGACGGCGGGGCGCAGCACCGCGGAACCGTCGGGTTGCTCGCGCACCAGGTCGCCCGCGGTGATCAGCCGGGCGCCGCCGTCGAGCTTGGACCGCAGGTGCGCTTCGAGTTCGCGGGCGCGTTCGGGGGTGTGCGCGGGCAGCACCGCCTCGTCGTGGTCGGCGGACAGCACCGGGATCGCGTCGAGCTCCGCGGCGAGCCGCCGGGCCAGGTCCTCGGCGTCGCCGTCGACGAACACGGCGGTGGCGTTGACGCAGGCCGTCCCGCCGTGACCGGTGATCGAGTCGACGAGCACGTCGAGGTGCTCGGCGGGCCGCCCGTCGGCGAGCAGCACCTTGGACCGGCCGGGACCCTGCACCAGCACGTCGGAGCGGTTCCCGTAGCGGCGCACCGCCTGGTCACCGCCGTAGACGAGAGCGAGGTCGGCGGCGGCCACCAGGTCGTCGGCGACGCCGTGGTCCGTCGGCAGCAGCACCACCTGGTCGGGCCCGAAACCGGCGTGCCGCAGCGCGGTGACCAGCCGGTGCGGGGTGAACGGCTCCCGCACGGAGGGGCGCACCGCGATCCGGTACCCGAGCGCGAGCGCCTCGATCCACTCGGTGTGCGTGCCCGGGTGGTTGCCGGGCGCGTGCACGGCGAGCACGTCACCGCGACGCGCCCACACCGCCCCCGATCCGGCTCGGTCCAGCCAGTGCGCGGCGGAACCGGTCGGGCGGGCCCGGTCCACCGAGTCGGCGGCCGCTTCGGCGCTGCGGGCGAGGGCGAGCGACGCGGCCCGCACCACGGGCAGCGCGACGCCGGACGCCCGGCACACCGCGCGTTCGTGCTCGGGCAGCGCGATCCCGTCCACGGTGCCGAGGAAGGCCCGGGCCGCGTCGGCGAGCGCGCGTCGACGCCGCGGCGCGGACAGCGGCTCGGCCCGGCGCAGCGCGGCGACGTTGCGCTTGACGTGCAGCCGGGGCACCAGGCTCAGCTCGGCGAGCACCGCGCCGTCGACGGCGGTGACCTGCTGGCGGCGGGTGGCGCGGAACGCGCCGGTGGTGCCGAGCGCGTCGAGCTGCCGGGGTCCCATCAGTACACCCCTTCGATCACGGCGGCGTTCTCGAAGGTCGCCACGGGCGCGACGTCCGCGACCGAGGATCCGAGCGCTCCGGCGGGCGCGGCGACGCGGGTGGCGACGTCGCGTTCGAGGTTGTTCGGCAGCAGCATGGACCTGCTGACGTGGTGCATCACGACCTGCCCGCGCTCGCCTTCCGCCACCTCCGCACCGGTGTCCGGGTCGACGACGGTGAACGTGGTGTGCGGCGAGAACGAGTCGAAGGTGCAGGACCTGCCGTCGCAGCCCGGCCGTTCCATGCTGCCGCCGAGGATCGTGGTGCTGCCGTACTGGCCGCGCAGCGCCACGTCCGGGAACACCTCGTGCCGCAGCAGGTGCCGGGTGTCCGGGTCCAGGTGCGCACCGCCCCACATGATGGTGCGCACCCGGTCGTTGATCACCTCGGTGAGCCGGTCGCGCTCGGCGATGCGCTCCAGCAGCGGCGGGGTGGCCACCAGCACCCCGATCTCCTGGGTGTCCAGCACCGCTTCCACCTGGTCCACGACGTGCTCGGCGTAGCGGTCGGCTTCGTCCGGGCGGCCTTCGGCGATGCTGCGGCGCACCCACCGCGGGTCGAGGTCCACGGTGAACGCGACACCGCCCCGCATGCCGGGCAGTTCCGCCATCAACCTGCCGAAGATGTGCGGGCCGCTGGGCGCCACCGTCAGCCAGTGCGCGTCGCGCGGGAAGCCGAGTTCGTCCATCCGCGCCGACTTCCACGCCAGCGAGTGCTCCAGCCAGTCCCGCAGCAGCACGACCCGCTTCGGCACACCGGTGGTGCCACCGCTGTCGAACGCGCCGAGCACGTCGGGCCGGTCGCCGTAGCCCCGCGGCACCAGGTCTCGGATCGGGACGCCGCGGAGCTCGTTCACCACGTTCGGGAAGCGGGCCAGGTCGGCGTGCCCGCGCACGTCGCGCCGCGGGTCGAACCCGAGCGAATCCGCCCGGTCCAGCCAGAACGGCGAACCGGTCTCCGGGGAGAAGTGCCAGTCCATCGCGGCCGACAGGAATGCTTCCTCGTCGAACTCCGCGGTGTCGTTCCAGTTCCAGTGCACGGCTTCTCCGAATCCGGTGATCACAGGCGTCGGCCCGGTGGTTTCCCGCGGCGAGCGGCGCGGGCACGGGCGGTGGTGCGATCGCGACCGGACTCCCGCAGCACGAGCGCGGAGGGACGGCGACGGCCTTCCGACGGTGCGGCTCCTTCGAGCGCGGCTCCAGCAGATCACATGCTCCGCACCACCGGAACCAACCGTGCCAGCCATCACAGACCGCGGTGCGCGGCCGATCCCGACGGGCCGCGCACCGGCGAAAGCCCGTCAGCGCGGCGAACCCGTGGTCCGCCCGGAACGATCAGCAGCGACGGTATCCAGCACCCGGCCTTCCCGCGCAGGCCGATCACGACGCAACCGCCGCCTGCGCTCGTGCTCCCGCTGCATCCAGCGTCCCCCTTCGGACGCCACCGCTTCCAGCGTGCGCAGCGCGGTGGGGATCCCGGCCGCGTCGAGCTCGCGGTCTCGCAGATGGGCTTCCTCCTCGCTGGTCACATCGCGGAGGCGGTCGAACTTGTTCGTGATGACCGTGATGTCCGGTCCGTTGAACAGCACCAGTCGCAGAGTCCGGCTGCGCAACCGCACGATCTCCAACGAATCGGGCCTGTTCTCGTTCCGCAGCGCGTACCTGTCGTTGGCGACGCGCACCCCCACCTCGGTGATGCCGGCGGAGGCCAGTGCTTCGTAGCGGAACGACGAGCGCTGCTCGTTCCTGCGTGCCCCGTTGAGGAAGTTCAGCTCGGACTCGACGACTCGAACCCCGTTGTGCGTGAGCAGGAAGACCTTGACCACGTATTCGGAGTAGCGCGGCGGCCCGCCCGGAACGAGCGCCTGGCGCGCTCGCGGCGCCTTCTCCAAGGTCACGAACTGATCCATGAGATCATTTCCGGCCAACCTGCCGTGCCGGGTCGCCGCCGTGATCAGGTAACGCTTGTCCAGGTTCAGCCATCGCCCCATCTCCTCGTCTGACGGACGGTCCGCGAGCATCGAGGTCCACTCCGCGAAGGCCTTCAGCTCTTCGTCGTGCAACGCAGCATCAGCCGCGGTCCTGCGCAGGTCGTCCCGGCGAGCGGCGGCCAGTTCGACACCGTGCACGAGCCCGAGGTATCCGCTGCCGACGAGCAGCAGCGCGGGCAGCACCGCTCCCGATGTCATCATCACCACCGCGCCGGTGGCCGCGAGCGCGATGCCCGATCGCAAGAGCAGGACGGTGCGCCGGGTGGGAAGCAGTTCCGTGCGATGCCCGAAGAGCGCGCCGGCCCGCCAACGCTCAGCGCATCGATAGCCGTGCCAGCGGATCAGCCAGTCCAGCGATTCCGGTTCCACACCGGCGTTTCCGTACAGCGCCGCGAGGCGGATGGTCAGAGTGCGGCGGACACCGCGGGTCTGCGCCTTCCACTGTCCCGCGATGTGCGGGCGGACGGCTCGGAAGCCCGCTGCGACGCGTTCGTGGACGGCCGCGACGAAATCGGTCCGCACCCAATGCCCGGGGGAAGGCGGGGCCTCGTCCGGAACCTGATCGTCGTGCTCCCGCTCGGCGCGTTGCCGCTCCTTATCCAACACTCGGCGGGTGAACTCGTGACGACAGGCGAGGAGCCCACCGCCGACCACCAGAGCCAGACCGCACCACATGGCGAGGCTTTCCCAGTACGCGAACGAGGTGTACAGGCCGAGCAGCCCGCTGAGGACTCCGAGTCCCGACCGCGTCCACACCGGAGTACCGACCACGGTACGGGCCGGAACGAACGCGCGTGGTCGTGCCGGGTCGGGTTCGAAGAACTTCCACGCCCTCCCCTTGCGGTCCGGGGCCATCCGCTCGCCCAGGACTCGGTCGGTCTCCGCCGATGCGAGGCGGGTCGCCGTGACACCGTCGAGGATCAACTTCAGGTGCCTGGTGATCTGGCCCCGTATGATCGCGGGCAACGCGTCGTAACCGGTGTCCACCGGCGCGAAGCCCACCGATTCGGCCGGGCCGTGCGGATTCTGCTCCCATGCCCGGCGGAAGAGCTCGTCCACCACGTCCAGTGCGTCGCGCCACTCGTCCCGCGGACATCGTTCCGCCACTTTCCGGGCCACGTCGAACTCATCCAGTACGGCAGCGTCGACTTCGGTGAGCGCGCGTTCGCTGAACAGCGCGAGCGCGTAGAGGTAGGAGCGGCGCGTGTTCCCGTGCCCTGCTTCGAGAATCTCGCGGAGCAGTTTCTCCGCTGGGCGCGGAGTACCTCCTTCCAGGTGGTGGAGCGCCACTTCTTCCTTGCGCTCCGGCGGATCGCCGCGGTTGATGTGGTACGTCCCGTCGCGGTGGATCGCCGTTTCGCCGATGTGCACGCCGACGGCTTGACCGACTTCCGCTTCACCTCCAACGTGGACGCTTGGCCATTCGGAGCTCAGATCGACCCAGGGAGGAACGTTCACGAGTTCCCCCCGCGGCCACCCATGTTGATGGTGCGCGAACCGGTGCTGAAGGTCGCCACTTCTCCCACCTGGGCGTTGCCCTGCACGACCGGGCCGCCTAGCGGCGGAGGCCCCGAATCCGGGCCGGGGCGCCTGCCACGCCGTCGCCCACCCCGCTCCTCCAGCGCCGCGCAGAGCGCTGCGGCGTAGGCGGCCGCGTTGCGGGCAGCGGTGGCCTGCCAACCTTCGCCGTCGACGGACTCCTTCTTCCCGTCGGCGCGATCGCTGATGGCGCGCACGACCGCGAGTTGCGCGTTGTCGTTGATGTGCCCGGCGAGGGCGAATCCGGCACCCTCCATCTCCACGGCGATCGCGTCGTTGTAGGTCTCGCGGAGCCGTTCCGCGTACTCGGAGGTCCGCGAATTCAGCACCACGTCACCTGCGGCGATCGGGGCGCTGTGGACGGCGGGGACGCCGCCGTCGGCGGTGAGCCCGGCGCACCAGTCGTCGGACAGGGACACCTGGTGCACGGCCTGCTCGATGCGGTGCGGGATGTCCCAAGCCCGGGGTCGGGTGCGGAACCCTCCGTCTTCGCTCTTTCCGCCGTGGTAGCCGTAGACCCGGTTGGCGACCACCACGTCGCCGAGGTTCAGCCAGTCGCGGAGCGCCCCGGCGACGCCGACGAACAGCAGCGCGTCCGGGCGGAACTCGTCGATGGCGCGTTCGGTGAGCACGCCTGCGTTGATCGTGCCCTGGCCCAGTTTGGCGATCGCCACCTCCCGGCCGGGCCGGGAGGTCAGCTCTCCCACTTCGAACAGGGTTCCCTTGCCGCTCCAATGCTTCGAGCGACCGGTGAGGTGTGCGCGGACCGCGGTGTACTCGACGTCCAACGCCGTCAAGATGACGATCATCGTGTTGCTCCATCGCTTCGATCAGGGTTGCTGGTCGTGCTCTGGCGCTCAGGTGCTCAGCGGAGAGCGCTTCCCGGGGCGGTGGTCGCGAATGCGTTTCCGGGGCCGGGAAGCGGGATCCGCGGCGATGTGCTGGTGCCGCGGCGCGAGGGACGCTAGCCCATCCGGAGTCTTATAGTCAACATGACGATAACTGTTGCGCATCGGCGGCGCCGCTACCAGCACGAGTACGGTGTACCTAGTGGACAGACGTCCGAGCCGACCGATCATGACCGGGGGTGCCCACCGTGTCCGACGACGATTGGACGATCCCCGAAGTCGCGCTGGCCGTCGACCTCGCGATCCTGACCGTCCGCGACGGCGCGCTGCGGATCATGCTCGTGGAGCGGGGCGAGGACCCGTACCGCGGAATGCTCGCACTACCCGGCGGATTCCTGTTCGACGACACCGAGGACGTCGATGACGCCGCGGCGCGGGAGCTCACCGAGGAGACCGGCCTGCACCCGCAGGGCCTGCACCTGGAGCAGCTCCGCACCTACGGCACGCCGGACCGCGACCCGCGGCGGCGGGTGATCACCGTGTGCTACCTGGCATTCGTCGCCGACCTGCCCGAGCCCACCGCGGGCGGCGATGCGCGCGCCGCCACCTGGACGCCGGCGCGCGACGTGCTGGCGGGCGAGACGCGAGTCGCCTTCGACCACGCACGGATCATCGCCGACGCGGTGGAGCGGGCTCGCGGCAAGCTGGAGTACACCACGCTCGCGGCGTCGTTCTGCTCCTCCGAGTTCACCATGACCGACCTGCGGCGGATCTACGAGATCGTGTGGGACACCCGCCTGGACGCCCGGAACTTCCACCGCAAGCTCACCGGCGTACCGGATTTCCTCGTCCCCACCGGGGAACGCACCACCCGGGATGGCGGACGTCCGGCCGCGCTGTACCGCTCCGGCGGCGCTTCGCTGCTGCACCCGGCGATGCTGCGACCCGGGCGCGAGGACTGACGCCCCACCCGTCCCCTTGTTGTCGCATTGACATCAACTGCGGAACAGCCCTAACGTCATCACCGACGCACTTATAGTCACTTTGACAACAAGGGGTTCGAGATGCAGATCCACTGCTCGTTCCGGCTCGCGGTGCACGCCGTCGTCATCGCCTTCCTCAGCGGCGCGCTGCTCAGCGGCACGCTCATCGTCCACTCGCCGGACCACTCCGCCGCGGCGGACGGCGGCGATCAACTCCTGCGCGGCGGCATCATGGGCGGCACCAGTTCTTCCGCGGGACCCGGCCGGTAGAGCGCCGCCGGGCGCCCGTTCGACGCGGCCCGCCGCTCCCCCGTCGGCACGACGAACCCCTCCGCATCGGTGACCTTGCGGTGGAAGTTGGGGCGGTCCAGCTCGACCTCCCACACCGCCTCGTAGACCTCGCGCAGCTCGCCGATGGTGAACTCCGCGTCGCAGAACGCGGTGGCCACCGTGGTGAACCGGAGCTTCTGCCGGGCCACGTCGACCGCGTCGCGCAGGATCCGCGAGTGGTCGAACGCGAGCTCCGCCGACCGGGCCTCCGACACGGGCACCCAGCTCGCCGCCCGGGCGTCCGATCCCGCCTCCGGCAGCGGCAGATCAGGGGCGATCGCCAGGAACGCACAGGTGATCACGCGGGGGTCGCGCGGATCCCGGTCCGGCGCCGAATAGGTGCCGATCTGCTCCAGCGGCAGGGATTCCGCGACCAGCCCGGTCTCCTCCCGCAACTCCCGGGACGCCGTCTGCTCCAGGCTCTCGTCGCCGCGCAGGAATCCGCCCGGCAGCGCGAGCCGTCCCGCGAACGGCTCCCCCGCACGTTCCACCAGCAACACGCACGACCGGCCGGAGCGGATGGTCAAGATCACCAGATCCGCGGTCACCGAGACCGTCCGCCGCGGGCGAGGAACACGAGCCATGACCGGACCCTACGCGGCGTCCGGAGTCCCGGGCCCCGGACCGCACCGGCTCAGCCGGTCGGCCTGGGAAATCCGCCGAACGTGACTTCTGACGTAGAGCGGGCGGGAACGTGGGACTACCCATGAGGCATCAGCGAGCAGTTTACGGCGTTCGACAGGAGGTTCTTCCATGATGGCCACGACTTCCGCGCACCGAACGGCTCCGCTGCCGGTCGGCAGGCGCCGCCGCAGGCGGACCCGGTCTGGTCCGCTCGTGTGGGCGGCCACGATCTCCGCTGCCGTGATCGAGAGCTGCTGGTCGGACCCGTCCTCGATGAGCGCGCCGGTCCTGGCGCTCACCGGCGTGATCACCGTCTGGCTCGCGGCCCGAATGCTGTGAGACGACCCGCGATCGCAGCGGGATGAAGCCGCCGGCGGCTGAGGGGGAACGGGGGTTCCGCCGTCGGCGAGCGGTCCCGGCCGCGCACCGGCGGGAGTGCGCGCCGGGGCCGCGTCCCCCGGACACCCAGCCATCCGCGAACGCCCAGCCATCCCCGGACGCCCAGCCATCCCCGGACGCCCAGCCATCCCCGGACGCCCAGCCGCCCCCGGACGCCAGCCGACCCCGGACGCCCAGCCATCCCGGTCGCCCAGCCATCCCGGTCGCCCAGCCGTCCGCGAACGTCCGGTGGTAGCCGAATCCACCGCAACGGGAACCGCGAGGCTCAGCCGAGGGTGCGGGCGAACTCGGCCGCGTCCGGCACCAGCAGCACCGCGACCAGGACCAGGCAGACCAGCTCGATGGTGCGCTCGATCCGCTTGCCCTGCTTCGATCCGACGCTCCAGCGCATCGACTTCGGCAGCACGTGACCGCGCCGCCAGCGGGCCCCCGAGCACCGCGCGGCCCGCTTGCGGCTGCACTTGGCGCAGCGGCGGCGGATCGGGAACGTCCAGCAGATCCCGCTGCGCGTCGCCGAATCCCCCACCGAGTGCACCAGCATCCCCATCGTGATGGACAGCCCGGCGAACCAGCCGAGTTCGGCCATCGCACCCGCCGACGCCAGCGACCAGCTGATCGCGACCGCGGCGATCAGCGCCACCGCGTCCTGGTCGGTGCACAGCCTGCGGCGCACCCACTTCGGCCCGGACCGGGACAGGGCGCTGATCCCGGGCGCCAGCACCAGGACCATCGCGACGCCCGTCACCCACGGCGTCAGCAGCGCGCCCAACGCGACCAGCAGTCCCAGCCCCGCCGCGAAGACGGGGGTGTGCACGAGACCGCGGTGCTCCCCGTCGCCGGGCGGGTCGTGCGGGAGTCGCGTCCGGCCGTAGGTGGTGCGCGCCAGGAGCTGGAAGAACTCGCCCACCAGCGCCGTCACCCGCCCACCGCTGCGGTAGGCGGTGGCGCCGTCGGCGTCCAGGTCGGGCAGCAGCGCCGCACCCGCGCCCAGCAGCGCCCCCAGCGCGGTGCCCGCGACTCCGAGGTCCGCGCCGGTGAGCGCGCCCACCGTGCTGCTCGACACCGCCCCCGCCAACGCTCCCGTGCACGCGTGGCCGCCCGCTTCCATGCCCCGTCCGCTCCCTCGGTCGAGGCGCCGCGGCCGAACGGACGAACGCGGCGCTCGGCCGGACGGCGCAGCGCCGGATCACCGGACCGCCGATTTCCGTTGCGGCCCAACGGACATTGAACATGATCTTGGAAACGGTGGTGCCGGGACCGGTCGACATCACCCGAGCGGACGCGGGTTACCGCACCGGGTGCCCGGTGGTGACGTCCACGTGCGCGGGCACCTCGTCGTGCTCGTCCCCGACCGAGACGGTTCCGGTGGGCTCCACCAGCAGCACCGCCGCACCGCGCGCCGACGACGGCTTGTGGAACGTCCCGCGCGGCACCACGAACACCGAGCCGCGCGGCAAGGTCACCGTCCGCTCGCCGGCTTCCTCGCGCAGCGCGATGGCGATCTCCCCGTCCAGCACCAGGAAGAACTCGTCGGTCTCCAGGTGCACGTGCCACACGTGCTCGCCGTGGAACCGGGCGAGCCGGACGTCGTAGTCGTTGAGGTAGGCGATGATCCGCGGGCTCCACGCGGCGTCGAAGCCGTCCAGCGCGGTCGCGAGGTCGATCGGGTTCGTGGTCATGACCGCCATCCTCGGCTCGACCCGACCGCACCACGAGTGCTAGGAATCGCACATGTCGCAAGGATCCTCGCACCGGGTCGTGGTGCTGGTCGACGAAGGCTCGAATCCGTTCGAGATGGGCGTGGCCACGGAGCTGTTCGGCCTGCGCCGCCCCGAACTGGACCGTCGCTGGTACGACTTCGCGGTGTGCGCGGTGCGGCCGCGGGTGCGGATGCACCTGGGCATGTTCACGCTCTCCGACGTCGCCGGGCCCGAGGTCGCGGACGCGGCGGACACGCTGATCGTGCCCAACCGGCCCGACCCGGAGGTGCCCGCCGATCCCGAGGTGCTGGACCTGGTCGCCCGGGCGGCCCGGCGCGGTGCGCGGTTGGTGAGCTTCTGCACCGGGGCGTTCACCCTGGCCGAGGCGGGCGTGCTGGACGGCCGGCGGGCCACCACGCACTGGCGCTGGGCCGCGGAGTTCACCCGCCGCTTCCCCGCGGTGCGCCTGGAACCGGACGTGCTCTACGTCGACGACGGCGCGGTGCTCACCGCGGCGGGCAGCGCGGCGGCGCTGGACCTGGGGCTGCACCTGATCAACCGGGACCACGGCGCCGAGGTCGCGAACGCGGTGAGCAGGCGGCTGGTGTTCACCGGCCACCGCGACGGCGGTCAGCGGCAGTTCGTGGAGCGGCCGGTGCCGGACGCCGCGGACACCTCGCTGGCGCCCGCGCTGGACTGGGCCCGCGCGCGCCTGGACCGGCCGCTGACCGTGGCGGACCTGGCCGCGCGGCTCGCGACGAGTCCGGCGACGCTGCACCGGCGGTTCCGCGCCGAGCTCGGCACGACCCCGCTCGCCTGGCTCACCACCGAGCGGATCGCGCTGGCCCGCCGCCTCGTCGAACGCGGCGAACTCGGCCTGGACCGGGTCGCCGCGGCCAGCGGGTTCGGCACCTCCGCCAACCTCCGCGCCCGCTTCCGCGAGCACACCGGCCTCACCCCGTCGGCCTACCGCCGCCGCTTCGGCGCGACACCTCCGGAGCCGGTGCCGGAGCGAGGATGACGCGAAGTGCGCTCAGCGCCGGGGAATGCGGCGCCGAGCAATGTTCTGACGAGGGATGACGCGGCGGCGGACGCACCGGGCGCCCGCCGCCGTGCACCGCTACTCGTCGGCCAGCGGCTCCGCGCTGATCTTGCGCAGCATCAGCCCGCTGGCCGACGCCGCCAGCGCCGCGACCAGCAGGCCGAGCACGATCGGCGCCAGGATCGCCGGCGTCAGCGTGGTGCTCTGGTCCAGCACGTTCAGCAATCCGAGGCTGACGCCGGTGCCTCCCGCGGTCGCGATCCCCGCCGCGACCAGCGCCGGGAGCGCCGCCTCGACGTGCAGGGCGCGGACCAGCACCCGGCTCTGCGTACCGGCGGCGATCAGCGCCCCCAGCGTGCGGCGCCGATCGATGACCGACCCCGCGGCGGTGATCGCCGCGCTGCCCGCCGCGAGCACCGACGCGATCGACAACCCGATCACGGTGATCCGGTGCAGGTCCCCGGTCTGGACGTCCCCGGCGACGCTGCGCGACTCGATCGACTCGATGTCCGCACCGGGGATCGTGCGCGCCATGGCGGTGCGCACCTTGATCCGGTCCGCCCCGGTGGGCGGGAGCACGGACAACGTGGTCTGCTCCGAGCCTTCCACCGCGGGCATCGCGCGCGGGTCGACGAGCACGGTGTCCAGGTCCGGCTCGGAGACGACCGGAGTTCCGGGCGGCACCGGCGTGGCGGAGGGCCGGTCGGCGCCACCCGTGCTCGGGGTGACGGTGAGTTCCGAGGTCGGCTGCCCGTCCGGCACGTGGACGGCGGGCGGCCCCTCGCACGAGGGCCGGAAGGGAGTCACCTCCCGAGCAGCGCGGCAGTCGATGACCAGGCCGAAGGCGGACGAGTCGCCGGCCCCGCCGATCAGGACCTGCTCGTAGCCGGCGACGGTGGCCCGCACGCCCCGCGCCGCCAGTTCGTCGGCGAGGCGTTGGCGCAGTTCGGGTGCGCGGCTGCTGGGCACGTCCGCGACGAGCACGCCCCGCTCGTCCCAGCTGCCCATCGAATTCGGCCCGCCGGTCATCGCGGGCAACGCCGTCAGCGCCATCGATCCGATGAACACCGCGAGCACCATGCCGGACGACGACCGGTAGGCGCTCTTCGGGTCGCTGACCAGCCGCCTGCCCGCCAGCAGCACCGAAGGACCGCGCCACACCCGGGCGAACAGCCGGCCGGTGGTGGCGGTGATCCACGGTCCGACCAGGGAGAACGACCACGCCACCGCGGCGATCGGCAGCACGAGGACCAGGAATCCCGCACCGTCGTCGTACTTCACCATGCCGAGCACGAACAGCGCCGCGACCACCGCGATGATCAGCAGCCGCCACGCCTTGGGCCTGCCGCGCTGCTGCTCGGTGGCCGCGCTCAGCGGCGCGCGCACGACCCGGCCGGCACCCAGCACGGACGAGGCCACCACGAGCGCCGGAACGCCGATCGCCACGCCCAGGACCGCCCAGATCGACGGGGTGATGTCGTCGACGAACCAGGTGCCGTTCCCCCAGGGGATCATCGCGATGAGGCACCGCAGCGGCCAGGTCAGCAGCACTCCCGCCGCGGTGCCGACCACCGCGGCGAGCCCGGTCTCCGCGGCCACCGTCGAGACCACTTGGGACGGGGTCGCACCCGCCATCCGCAACGACGCCATCCTGCGTTCCCGGCGCGCCGCGGTCAGCCGCGAGGCCGAGGCGACCAGCACGAGGCTGGGAGCCGCCAGTACGAACAGGCCGAACAACGCCATCGGTTGCAGCAGCAGGTCCTCGGATTCCGCCTGGATCGTCACCGAGGAGTACGGGTTCGCGACGGCGGCGGCCTCGTCCAGTGCGCCACGCGGGTGCCCGACGACGGCGACGAGCTGTTCCGGGTAGCGCAGCAGCCGCGGGTCGATCGTGCCCGCGATGCGCTGCGGGAAGCGGTCGGCCAGTTCGCCGTCCGGCAGCGCGGCCGCCTTCTCGGCGAGCGCCGGGGACAGCAGAGCCTCGCCGGGAGCCGGGAATTCCGGGGCCTTCCCGCCGCCGGCGGCGCCGGAGACGTCCAGCCGGCTGATCATCTCGCCGCGCACGTAGTCCTGGGAGGCCAGTTCCACCCCGCCCGTCTCGGAGACGCCCTGGTGGCCCTCCTGCCAGGAGGAGCGGTCGGTGCGCGCCTGCGCGGCGTGCGGCAGCGCGGTGAGGATCAGCACCAGCGCGGTCGCCACCATCACGCCGGCGGCGGTCAGGATCGCCGAGGTGCGGGTGCGGGAGTCGTGCCGCAGCACCCGCACGGCCAGCTGCAGGGGGTTCACCGCGCCTCCGCCCCGCCGCGCGCCGCGACGTCGTGCGCGATGAGGCCGTCGCGGATCTCCACCACCCGGCTGCACCGGGCGGCCAGTTCGCGGTCGTGGGTGACCACGACGACGGCGGCACCGGAACGGGTCGCGCTGTCGGCGAGCGCGCGCATCGTCGCCTCGCCGGTGCGGGTGTCCAGTGCGCCGGTCGGCTCGTCCGCGAAGATCACCTTCGGTTCGTGCGCCATCGCCCGCGCGATCGCCACCCGCTGCGCCTGGCCACCGGAGAGCTGGCCGGGCAGTCGTGCCTCCATACCGCTCAGGCCCAGCTCGGCCAGCCATTCGCGGGCGGTGCCGATGGCCCGGCGCCGGTCGGTGCCGCCGAGCAGCAGCGGCAGCGCCACGTTCTCCTCGGCGGTCAGCTCGCCGACGAGCATGCCCTGCTGGAACACGAAGCCGAACTCGTGCCGCCGCAGCTCGCTGCGCCTGGTCTCGGAGAGCTGGTCGACGCGGCGCCCGCCGAAGACGACCTCCCCCCGGTCCGGGCGCAGGATCCCGGCGAGCACGTGCAGCATCGTGGTCTTGCCGGAGCCGGACGGGCCCACGATCGCCAGCACCTCACCGGCCCGCACCTCGATGTCCGCCCCGCCCAGCGCCCAGTGCTCGCCGTACTGCTTGGCCAGGCCGCGGCCCGCCAGCACCGTCCCGCCCGCCGGCATGTGCCCCTGCTGCATGTGTCGTTCCCCTCGGTCCCGATGCGCCGTGCGGCGCCCGGGAGGAACGTTCGCAGCGCGCGAGGGGAAGCCGCCTCATCCGACAGGCCGTGCGAGGTCGGCTGATCGGCCGGAGCTCTCGGTCCGACAGGCCAGGCATGCCGTTGCGGCCGGGTTCTCGCCGACCGGTCCCGGCGGCGCCCGCGAGAACGCCGGTCGTGCCCGGGACGCGCTTTCCGGCTCCGGGCACGGGTTCCCCGCGCTACCCCGCCAGTTCGAGGTCTTCGAGGCTGCGTCGCGAGGTCTCCCGCACGCAGAAGAACGTGAACACCAGCGCCAGCACGGCGAAACCGGCGAAGATGCCGAACACCGCGCCCGCGCCGAACACGAGCAGCACCGGGAAGAACTGGGACACCAGCAGGTTCCCCGTCCAGTTCACGAACGACCCGACGCCGACGCCGAGGGTGCGCACCCGCAGCGGGAACTGCTCCGGCAGCAGCACCCACATCAGCGGCCCCCAGCTCAGCGAGAACGCCACCTTGAACACCGCCAGGCACAGCACGGCCCCGGTCGCCCCGGCCGTCCCGGCGAGCAGGTCCCCGCCGAACAGCACCGCGAGCACCGACATGCTCAGCAGCATCGCGGTGCCGCCGATCATGAGCAGCTTCTTGCGCCCCACCGCGTCCACCACCCGCGCCGTGATCAGCGTGGTGATGATGGACAGCGCGCCGAGCCCGACGCTGTTGAGCAGCGCGGCGCTGTCGCCGAAACCGGCGGCGCGCAGGATCGTCGGCGCGTAGTAGACGATGGTGTTGATCCCGATGAACTGCTGCAGCAGCGCCAGTCCGACGGCCACCAGCAGCGGCCTGCGCAGCGCGGGGGTGAGCAGTTCGCGCCAGCGGGCCCGGTCCTGCTCCGGTTCGGCGTCCCTGGTGCGGCGGATGTCGGCGAGCACCGCCGCCGCCTCGTCCTCGCCGAGCTGCGCGCGCAGCACCCGCCGCGCCTCCTCCGTCCGGCCGTGGGCGACGAGCCAGCGCGGCGTCTCCGGCGAGCGGGACACCCCGAACAGCAGCAGCAACGACGGCACCAGCGCGATGCCCAGCATCCACCGCCACGCGCCCCACGGCGACAGCGCCAAGCTCGTCACGTAGGCGACGAAGATCCCGATGGCGATCATCAGCTGGTTGAGGGTGGCGATGCCGCCGCGGTTGCGGGTCGGCGCCAGCTCGGACAGGTAGGTGGGCACCACCACCGAGGCGATGCCGACGGCGAGCCCGCCGAGCACCCGGGCCGCGACGAGCACCGCCACCGACGGGGCGAGCGCCATGCCGATCGCGGACAGCCCGAACACGGCCGCGCCCAGCTGCAGGATCGGCCGCCGCCCCCAGCGTTCCGCCAGCGAGCCCGCCACCAGGCTGCCGAAGATCGCGCCGAGCATCAGCGAACTCACCACCAGCCCCTTCGTCCACGGGGTGAGCCCCAGCGCGGGCGAGATGAACAGCAGCGAACCGGCCGCGATGCCCTGGTCGTACCCGGCGAGGATGCCGCCGAAAGAACCGAAGAAGAACACCGAGCGCGCCGCGGCGGAGGAGCTCGGCGAACGGGATTGGGACATGTGCGGTTCTCCAGTGGCATCACGGTGTTCCGGGCCGATCAGTGCGATGGAGAGTGGCACCGGACCCCATTTGCGTCAATGCTCGGTCAGAATGTGGACCGATTTTTGACGAAGCCCGTTCATGGACGGACGATCGGCGGGTTACGCTGCGGCCATGACCGACCCCGCCCCGACCGCGCTGCACCGGCTGCGCCAGGGCAACGCCGAACGCGTGCTCGGTTGCCTACGCAGGCACGGCGAGCTGAGCCGGGCCGCGGTCGCCGAGCGCAGCGGGCTGTCCCGCACGACGCTGTCGGCGATCCTCGGCGACCTGATCCGGCGCGGGGTCGTCGTGGAGACCGAACTCCCGCCGTCGCACCGCCGGGGCCGCCCCACCCGCGGGCTCACGCTCAACCCGGGCGCGGGCCAGTACCTCGGTCTCGAACTGGGGCGCAACCGGATCCGGCTGGTGCTGGCCGACGCCGCGCACCGCGTGCAGGCCCGCGCCGACCTGTCCTACGGCTCGGCGCGCGGCGCCGCGGACCGGCTGGCGCTGGCCGAGCGCGCCGTGCGGGAGGCCGCCGAGCACCACGGGATCACGCTGGGCACGCTCGCCGGGATCGGCGTCGGCTCCACCGGGCCCGGCGAGCTGGTGCTCGCGCCCGCCGCCGGGCTGGACGAACCGGACCGGCTCCGCGGGCGGGAGCTGATCGCCGACCGCCTGGCCCGCGCGTTCGGGGTACCGGTGGGCGTGGACAACAACACCCGGCTCACCGCGCTCGCCGAAGCCACCTGGGGCGCCGCGGCCGGGGCCTCCGACCTGCTCTACGCGCACTTCTCGCACGGCACCGGCGGCGGCCTGATCATCGGCGGGCAGCTGGTCCGCGGCACCGGCGGGGTCGCCGCCGAACTCGGGCACCTGTGCGTCGACGACACCGGGCCGAAGTGCTGGTGCGGCGGACACGGCTGCCTGGAGCGCTACGCCTCGGTACCCGCGGTGCTGCGCGCGACCGGGCACCGCCGCTGGGCGGTTGTGCGGGACGCGCTGGCCCGCGACGGCGCCGAGGCCGAGGCGGTCCGCGCGGCCGGGGAGCACGCCGGGACGGCGCTGGCGGCGATGTGCACGGCGGTCAACGCGGGCCGGGTGGTGCTCGGCGGCGAACTCGCCGAACTGGGCGAGCCGTTCCTGCGCCCGCTGCGCGAGTCGTTCGCCCGGCGCGCGATGCGGTCGCTGCGCTGCGGCGTCGAGTTCGGCACCGCGGGCACCGCGCCGTGGGGCGGGGCGCTGGGCGGACTGGCGCTCGCGCTGCACGAATCTCCGCTGCTGGCCCGCTATCCGCTGCCGCGGCACCCCGAGCAGGCCGCCGCGCCGGACGCCGAATCCGGCCGCTGACCCGACCCCGCCCGACGCTTCCCGCCGAGGAGATCTCCGTGCCGCGCAACATGCTCTTCCTGATGACCGACCAGCACCGGATCGACACGCTGGGCTGCTACGGCGACCCGGACGCCGTGCGCACCCCGAACCTGGACGCGCTCGCCGCGGGCGGCACCCGCTTCGACAACTGCTTCACCCCCACCGCGATCTGCACGCCCGCCCGCGCGAGCCTGCTCACCGGGTACGCCCCGTTCCGGCACAAGCTGCTGGCGAACTACGAGCGCAACGTCGGCTACCTGGAGGACCTGGCGCCGGACCAGTTCACCTTCGCCGAGCGGCTCGCCGAGCGCGGCTACAACCTGGGGCTGCTCGGCAAGTGGCACGGCGGGGTGCGGCGCAACGCCGCCGACTACGGGTTCCAAGGCCCGGACCTGCCGGGCTGGCACAACCCCGTCGACCACCCGGATTACCTGGCGTACCTGGAGGAGCACGGCCTGCCGCCGTACTCGATCCGGGACGAGGTGCGCGGGACGGCGCCGAACGGGAACCCCGGCAACCTGCTGGCGGCCCGGTTGCAGCAGCCGGTGGAGGCGACCTTCGAGCACTACCTGACGACCCGCACCATCGAGATGCTGCACCGGTTCGCCGCCGACGAGTCCACTTCGGACACACCGTTCTTCTTGGCGACGCACTACTTCGGCCCGCACCTGCCGTACCTGCTGCCGGATTCCTACTACGACATGTACGACCCGGAGGAGATCGAGCTGCCGCGCTCGGTGCTGGAGACCTTCGAGGGCAAGCCCCCGGTGCAGCGCAACTACAGCGCGCACTGGGCGTTCGACACCATGTCGCCGGAGGAGAGCCGCAAGCTCATCGCCGTCTACCGCGGTTACGTGACGCTGATCGACGAGCAGGTCGGCCGGTTGCGCCGCGCGCTCGACGAACTCGGCCTGGCCGACCGCACCTCGATCATGTTCACCGCGGACCACGGCGAGTTCACCGGCGCGCACCGGCTGCACGACAAGGGACCGGCGATGTACGACGACATCTACCGCATCCCCGGCATCGTGTCGGTGCCCGGCGAGCGGCCGCAGGTGCGGGACGAGTTCGTCAGCCTCACCGACTTCACCGCCACGATCCTGGAGCTCGCCGGGGAGGACCCGTCCCCCGCGGTGGACAGCCGCAGCCTGCTGCCGCTGGTGCGCGGCGAGCACCCGGAGTGGGCGCCGGACCTGGTCGCCGAGTACCACGGCCACCACTTCCCGTACCCGCAGCGGATGTTGCGCGGCGCCCGTTACAAGCTGGTGGTGAACCCGGAATCGCACAACGAGCTCTACGACCTGGAGCTGGATCCGGACGAGCTGCACAACCGCTACGAGCAGCCCGAGGTCCGCGAGGTCCGCAACGCCATGCTGCGCCGCCTCTACGAGCTGCTGCGCGAGCGCGGCGACAACTTCTACCACTGGATGACGAGCATGTACCCGGTCGGCGAGACCGATTACGACCCGACGCTCAGCTCGTTCTGACACCCGGAACGGAGCGGGGGGGCCGGCGGGGGGGCCCCCCCGGGGGGGGGCCGGGCCGCGGGGGGGCCGCGAGCGGCCCGCCGGGGCCCCCCCCCCCGCTGCTTCCCCCGCGGGCGCGATCTACTTAACCCCCCCCCCGCCCCTCGTTGGCCCCCCCCCGCCCCCGGGGGGCCCCCCGGGGGCCCCCCCCGGGGGGGCCCCCGCCGCGGAACGGGTCAGCCGTCGAAGCGACCGGCCTTCACAGCGCCGACGAAAGCCGACCACTGGGCACCGGTAGCAGTTAAATGACCTGCTGCACGATCCTTGGTGTCACGAACCGCGGCGCCGTCCACTACCCGACCGACCTCGACGCAATCGGTCTGCTGAGCCGACCTGCTGGACTTGCGCCAGCCGCGAGGCTCGGTGCTCATGATGCTCCTTCCGGTTCAGTGCAACGTCCCTCGTTGATACCGAACTCATCGGCTGATCCGGCCCTACAACCGGATCGACCGACGCCCCGCGCATCACGCACTCCTCGTCTCGTCATCTTTCCTGGAACTCGGTTCGCGATCACGAACCGACGACATGCCGGGGGCGTTCCTGCTCGGGCCGCGGAACACCCCCGGCTTCCTCCCTCGCGCGCACCCCGAATCGGGGTTTTCGGGTCGCTGCGGACAGGAGGCCCCTGCATCCACACGGCTCACAGTTCTCCCCGCATGGATCAGGAGACGCTTTCTGGGGACGAGCTATTCGTCATCGTCGATGTCCGCGCCTCCCACCGGCGCACGCTCCGAAATCAAAATCCCGTTGCACGTTCCGCACGTCGGGGCCATGCACCAGCCCTGTTCCGAAATCTCCTGCTCCAGCGCCACCGACACGTCGCACACCGACCTGTCCTCGGCTTGACCGTTGTAGCGCCTCCCCCGGAACGCGTGCCTGATTCCGTCACTCGCCGGACGCCAGTAATGCCGCCCCGGCTCCGGCTCCAGCGCAGTCACGCCGCCGCCTGCCGAGTACCCCGGCACCCCGGCCGCTCCCGCAACCGATGCCGACCCCGGCCCCGCTTCCACGCCGGCACCTCGACCGAGTTCACCGAGATCGGAGCCGGGGCCGGTGCATCCGGATCAACCGTCGGCCACACCACCACGTCCCCATCCTCGAAGGCCTCACCGGCCCGCCACGGCTCCGGCAACACCCCCGACGCCACGATCCCCGCGACATCCGCGACAGATGAATCGACCACCGATTCACCCCACGTGAACAAGCCCATCGGACGCGGCACCGCCACACCCACCCACAGCGCGCACACCGGGCAGATCTCGCGATCCGCCACACCATCCGGACACACCGCCCGACGCGTGAACACCGGCCCGTACACCCACGCACCACACGCCGACGGCAACGCCCCACCACCCCGACGCGTCACCACGTGCCACCGCGTATCGACCGGACCCCACGAAGCAGCCCACACCCGCATCACCGACCACCCCCTGACTCAGGACCCCACGCCAACCGGCGCGACTCGCACACCACACCCGCCAAGGACCGAACCGGTTCCGTCTCAACGCGTACGCGTGCCTGCTGCGCTGCAACCATCCGATGCTCACCCTCCGTCATCGTCGATCGACATCGATGTAACGTCTAACCGTGAACTGGTGATGGTTAGACGCTAACGGCTGCCAGGTAAGATTGTCGATACGCCCGGACGGGTGGCTTCTCGGCGCAAGGTGACGTGCAAAGGTGGGGTCATGGCAGGTACCGCGCGACAGGTTCATCTCGGTCGGAAACTTCGTGAGCTTCGCGACGCAGCAGGCCTGTCTCTCGACGAGGCCGCAAAGCACGTAGAACGCTCACGATCAACCGTCGGCCACTGGGAGCGAGCCCACTCGCGGGTCTCTGCGCAGGACCTCGCGGCGCTCCTCAAGCTCTACGGCGCCTCCGAAGAGATGGCTGATCAGCTCCAGCAGCTCCGACGTGATAGCCACCAGCGCGGGTGGTGGCAGAGCTACAAGCTTCCTGGCTATCTCGAACCGTTCGTCGGGTTCGAGGCCGAAGCGAGCGAGGCGTTCCACTTCGAGCTCGGCGTCATCCCCGGCTTGCTCCAGACTGCCGAGTACGCGCGGGCGGTCCACGAGGTCGGCCGGCTAATTTTGAGTGAAGACGAGCTGCAGCGCGGGATCGACGTGCGACTCAAGCGGCAAGAACGGCTGCAACCTGGCGGAGGGTTGACGCTTCACACCGTGATCGCAGAGGAAGCCTTGCGTCGGACGGTGGGCTCCCGCGAGGTGATGAAGGAACAGCTCGACCAACTACTCAGCGCTGCGGGCCGACCGAATGTCAAGCTCCAGCTACTGCCCCTCGACTCCGGTGCACACGTGGCATCTTCAGGACCGATCACGGTCCTCCGCTTCGCCGACCCAGCCCACGGTGACGTCGCGTTCAGCGACACCCCGCTCGGCGGTCATGTCATCGATGATCTCCGCGACGTCGCCGAGCTGTCGCGGCTCTTCAGCGCGCTCCAGAAGCAGGCGCTCCCGCTCCGGGAGTCCAAGAAGCTGCTCAGTAGCATCGCGGAGGCGTACGGCGAAGGAGCGGGACCATGAACACACCACCCAAGTGGCGCAAATCGAGCCGCAGCGGCCAGATGAACAACTGCGTGGAAGTCGCTGCGGTGCCCAGTAGTGTTCTAGTGAGGGACAGCAAGCTCGGGAGCTCTTCCCCGGTACTGGAAACCACGCCAAGCGCGATGCGCGCATTCTTGTCAGCGATCAAATCTGGTCGGTACGACAGCTAGCAGCAACGCGGAGAAACCCCGGAGGACGTGAGTTCTCCGGGGTTTCTCATGCACTAATGACGACAACGTACCGTCGAAGTCTTCTCCAGCTGGTTGCCGAGCGACTGCGGATCGCTGCACTCGGTCAACGTGAGACACTGGAGATGCTCGATAGGGCGATCCGTGAACTGCCGAGTGAGGAAGCGACGTGACGACGCTCAAGGACGAACGCGGTGCCACCTGGCACAAGAGCAGCCGCAGCAGCGGCGGCGCGAACAACTGCATCGAACTCGGCGCTCAAGACCACACCTGGCACGGCATCCGTGACAGCAAGGACCCACACGGTCCGGCCCTCGCTCTGAGTCACGACACCGTGGTCTCGCTCATCGGTGCAGTTAAGGCGGGACGCTTACCTCACGCAGAATAGGAAGCTTCCTTGTGAATCCTCGCTTGCTCCGGCAGGCGAGGATTTCTCCATCTACACGGCGGCGCAGGCGGGATCTTTTCCAGCGCTGTGCTTCGCTGCCAGCGCACGCTGGTCGGCGAAACCCGAGTGAGGCGAACGGCCCGCCCATCCCGAGGTATCGGGCCGGCGGGCCGTTCACCCGTGGGATCACCAGGCGACCGGCAGCGACTTCAGGCCGTAGACGAAGTGGTACGAGCGGAACTCGATCTCGTCGTCGGGGATCGCGGTGCGCAGCTCCGGGAACGCCCGCAGCAGCGCGGGGAACGCGATGCGCATCTCCATCCGGGCCAGCGGCGCGCCGAGGCAGTGGTGGATGCCGTGGCCGAAGCCGATGTGGTTCGTCGGCTTGCGGGTGATGTCGAGCGCGTCGGGATCGTCGACCAGTTCCGGGTCCCGGTTCGCCGCGGGCAGCGCGAACACGACCATCTCCCCGGCGGGGATCACCTGGCCGGCGATCTCCACCTCGGTGGTGGTCACCCGCGGCGTGCCGGAGTGCACGATGCTCAGCCAGCGCATCAGCTCCTCCACCGCGGGCGCCACCCGTTCCGGGTCGTCACGCACCAGCGCCAGCTGGTCGGGGTGGCGCAGCAGCGCGAGGGTGCCCAGGCCCAGCATGTTGGAGGTCGTCTCGTGCCCGGCGAGCAGCAGCAGGCTCGCGATGCCGGTCAGGTCCGGGGTCTCCAGCTCGTGGCCGTGCTCGCGCACCAGCATGCCGAGCATGTCCTCGCCCGGATCGGCCTGCGCGCGTTCGACGAGTTCGCGCATGTACGCCCGCTGCGCGAGGCTGGCCTGCCGCCGCACGTCCTCGGGCAGCGAGGTGTCCAAGATCGTGCCGGTGCGGGTCTGGAACTCGTCGCGGTCCGCGTAGGGCACGCCCAGCAGTTCGCAGATCACCAGCGAGGGCACCGGCAGCGCGAAGTCGGTGACCAGGTCGCGCGGGGCACCGGCCCGGCGCATCGCGTCCAGGTGCTGGTCGACGATCTCCACGATGCGCGGTTCGAGCCGCCGCATCCGCCGCACCGTGAACTCGGGGGTGAGCATCTTGCGCAGCCGGGTGTGCTCCGGCGGGTCGTAGCCCAGCAGGTTGCCGCGGCGCAGCTCCGCCGCCTCCTCCGGGGACAGCTCGCTGTTCGGCCGCTGCCAGCCGTTGCTGAAGGTCTCCGCATCGCCGAGCAGCGCGCGGACGTCCGCGTGCCGGGTGACCAGCCAGGCGCGGGCGCCGAACGGGGTGGCGACCTGGGTGACGCCGTCGTTCTCGCGGGCCGCGGCGAGGTCGGGAACCGGGTCGAAGCCGTTGCGCCGCATGTGCAGCGGCAGGGCGGGAGTGGTGGCCGGGCTGTCCGTCGCAGAGGACATGGGCGCTCCTGGTGTCGGAAGGGGAACCCGACCCACGCTACCTAACCGAGAGTCGACTCTCACTTAATCCGCCTGTGAACTTCCTGAGAGCGCACCGCCGGGCCCGGCCGATCCCGATCGGCGGGGCGGGATCAGCAGCCGGCGTCCGCGGACGACGCTTCGGAGGGCGGGCACGGCAGTTCCGCTCCCCCCGGCCGGCTGCCGTCGAGCAGCAGCGCCAGGTAGCGCCGCCAGCCGCACGATTCGCCGGTGGCGCGCTCCGCCACCCCGGTCGTCGCGGTCGCCAGCACCATCACCACCACGGCGGTGAGGTCGCGCTCCCCCAGTTCCGCGCGCACCCGCCCGTCGCGCTGGGCGCGCCGCAGCACCTCCCCCATCGTCGCCAGGAACCTCGGCAGCACATCGGACATCGTCACGCCGGTTTCGTGCACCGCGTTCAGCAGCGCCCCGTTGCGCACCACCGTTTCGAGGCTCTCCTCCAGACCGCGGCGCAGGCCGAGCCACGCGTCGGGTTCGGCCGCGGCCTCGGCGAGCAGCGGTTCGACCTCCTCGGTGAAGTACTGGTCGAACACGGCCGCCACCAGCTCCCGCCGGCCCGCGAACCGGCGGTACAGCGTGGCGAGCCCCACCTCGGCGCGCCGGGCCACGTCCTCCAGCCGGATCGCCGGGCCGCGCTCGGCGAGCTCCGCCCGCGCGGCCGCCAGAATCCGCCGGTGGTTGCGCTGGGCGTCGGAGCGCAACGCGCGCCGCTGCGGGTTCGCGGATCCGGACATGGGCAACAGCATGCCGGACCGCCCCGCACCCGCCGGGACGAGGGCGAACACGTGCACGGCGCGATCACCGGCCCGGTAACCTCACGACCAGCGAACCGGCCGCGCAGGCCGGACCCCCGTACCACTCGTTCGACGGCCGGACGCGACACGCGGCCAGGAAGGAACTCACGTGAGCACGCAGGTGGAAACGGCCGAATTCCAGGCCGAGGCGCAGAAACTGCTGCAGCTGATGGTGCACGCCATCTACTCGAACAAGGACACGTTCCTGCGGGAGCTCATCTCCAACGCCTCCGACGCGCTGGACAAGCTGCGGCTGGCCTCCTACCAGGACAAGGACCTGCAGGTCGACACCGAGGACCTGCACATCTCGGTGGAGCCGGACCGCGAGCAGCGGACCCTGACGATCCGCGACAACGGCATCGGGATGTCCAAGGACGAGGTGCGCGACCTGATCGGCACCATCGCGAAGTCGGGCACCGCGGAACTGCTGCAGGAGCTCAAGGACACCTCCGACGGCGCCGCCGCGCAGGAGCTGATCGGCCAGTTCGGCCTCGGCTTCTACTCCAGCTTCATGGTCGCCGACAAGGTCGTGCTGCTGACCCGCAAGGCGGGCGAGGACAGCGCGACGCGCTGGGAGTCCAGCGGTGAGGGCACCTACACCATCGAGACCGTCGACGAGGCCCCGCAGGGCACCGCGGTCACGCTGCACCTCAAGGCGGAGGACCAGGAGGACCGGCTGCTCGACTACGCCGACACCGGGACCCTGACGCGGATCATCAAGAAGCACTCGGACTTCATCGCGTGGCCGATCCGGATGGAGGTGGACAAGCCCGGCGCCGAAGGGGAATCCACCACCGAGGTGGAGACGGTGAACTCGATGAAGGCGCTGTGGGCCCGCCCCAAGGGCGAGGTCGAGCAGGCCGAGTACGACGAGTTCTACAAGCACATCAGCCACGACTGGAACGACCCGCTGGAGACGATCCACCTGCGGGCCGAGGGCACCTTCGAGTACCAGGCGCTGCTGTTCATCCCGTCGACCGCGCCGTTCGACCTGTTCTCCCGGGACCAGAAGCGCGGCACCCAGCTCTACGTCAAGCGCGTGTTCATCATGGACGACTGCGAAGAGCTGATGCCGGAGTACCTGCGGTTCGTCAAGGGCGTCGTGGACGCGCAGGACCTGTCGCTGAACGTCTCCCGCGAGATCCTGCAGCAGGACCGCCGGATCCAGATGGTGCGCCGCCGCCTGGTGAAGAAGGTCCTCACCACGGTGCAGGAGATCCAGGCGAACGACGCCGAGCGCTACACCACGTTCTGGGACAACTTCGGGCAGGCCGTCAAGGAGGGCATCGTCGGCGACCCGGACAACGCGGAGCTGGTGCTGGACATCTCCTCGTTCGAGTCGACGCACCACGAGAGCGACCGGACGACGCTGCGCCAGTACGTGGAGCGGATGCCGGCGGACCAGGACGTCATCTACTACATCACCGGCAACTCCCGCACCAAGATCGAGAACTCGCCGCACATCGAGGCGTTCCGGGACAAGGGCGTCGAGGTGCTGCTGCTGAGCGACCCGATCGACGAGATGTGGGTCGAGTCGGTGCCGGAGTTCGACGGCAAGCGCTTCCAGTCCATCACCAAGGGCGAGGTCGACCTCGACGAGAAGACCGAGGAGGACTCCCAGCAGCAGGAGGAGTTCGCCGGGGTCCTGTCCTGGCTGGGCGAGGCGCTGTCCGACGATGTGAAGGAGGTGCGGCTGTCCTCGCGGCTCAGCAGCTCCCCGGCGTGCATCGTCGGCGACAACCACGACATGACGCCCACGCTGGAGAAGATGTACCGGGCGATGGGCCAGCAGGTGCCGCGGGTGAAGCGGATCCTGGAGATCAACCCGTCGCACCCGCTGGTGACCGGGCTGCGCTCCGCGCACACCGCGGACGGCGAGCGGGCCGACCTGGCCGAGACGGCGCAGCTGCTGTACGGGATGGCGCTGCTCGCCGAGGGCGGTGAGCTCCGCGATCCGGCGAAGTTCACCTCGCTGCTCGCGAACCGCCTGGCGACCACCCTCTGAGCACCGGCCCGCCCGCGAGGTGGGCGGCCCCTTCGACCCGGCGAACCGGGCGAGCGGGCCGTCCACCCCGGGCGGGCGGCGGTCAGACCTTCGCGGACTCGTCGCGGAGTTCGCGGATCTCGCCGCGCAGCGCCTGGACCTCCGCGAGCAGCGCGGCCGTGGTGGCGCTCTCGTCCGCGGCACGCTGCCGGTCCTCCTGGCCCACCTGGGTCTCCATCGCGCTGACGGCGACCGCGATGAACAGGTTGAGCACGGTGAACGTGGTGACGGCGATGTAGGCGACGAAGAAGATCCACGCGATGGGCCGCGCGGCCATCACTTCGCGGGCCACGTCGGACCAGGCCTCCCCGGTCATCACCTGGAACAGGGTGAACAGCGAGGAGCCCAGGTCGCCGAAGTACTCGGGGGCGACGTCGCGGTACAGCGTGGTGGCCAGCACCGAGGAGACGTAGAGGATCAGCGCGAGCAGCGCGGCGATCGAGGCCATGCCGGGCAGCGCCGCCAGCAGCGCGGACACCACGCGGCGCATCGTCGGCACCACCGAGATCAGCCGCAGCGCCCGCAGCACGCGCAGCGCCCGCAGCACGTCGAACGGCCCGGTCGCCGGTGCCAGCGCCACCCCGACGATCACCAGGTCGAAGCAGTTCCACGGGTCGCGGAAGAACCGGGCGCGGTGCACGTAGAGCCGGGCGAGGAGCTCGACGACGAAGATGGCCATCGCGGTGCGATCGATGGCGTGCAGCGGTGCTCCGTAGCGGTCCAGCAGGTGCGGCACCGTCTCCAGGCCGAGCGTGATCGCGTTGACCACGATCACGCCGATGATGAACGCGTGGAACCGGGGCGCTTCGACGACGTTCTCGACGCGCTCGCGCACGCTCATGGTGGTACTCCCGCCGGGCTGACTCCATTTCGGACGGTGATCAACTTAGCGCCCGCCGAGCACGGCCCATGCCCGGGGGATCACTCAACGTGACGCGGCCCCCCCACCCCGCAGCGGGGGCGGGGGCCGCGCAACGCGCCCGGAACCTGCCCGGCGAAACGTGTCCTTCGCCTGTCAGCGGCGAAGCCGCTGAGCGGAGACCCAGCACGCAACCGGACCACCCGCGGGTTCTCAGCTGCCTTCTCGCGAGGACAGCGTTTTCCCATGTGGCGGAGCCACCTGTGAAAACGATCCCGCAGCGAGAAGGCAGCTGAGGTTCCGCCACCCGTCCCCCGAGCAAAACGAGTGAGGAGACAGACCCAGTCAGAGCGTCGCGGTGTCGATGACGAAGCGGTATCGGACATCGCTGGCCCGGACCCGCTCGTACGCCTCGTTCACCTGGTCCGCGGCGATGACCTCGACCTCGGCACCGATGCCGTGCTCGGCGCAGAAGTCCAGCATCTCCTGGGTCTCCGGGATGCCGCCGATCATCGATCCGGCCAGCGACTTGTTCCCCGCGATCAGCGAGAAGGCGTTGTAGGACAGCGGGGTTCCGGGCGCGCCGACGTTGACCATCGCGCCACCCGGGCGCAGCAGCGACAGGTAGGCGTCGACCGGGATCTCGGCGGAGACGGTGTTGAGGATGAGGTCGAACCGTCCCTTGAGGACGTCGAAGGTCGCCTCGTCCGAGGTGGCGTGGTAGTCGGACGCGCCGAGCCGCAGCCCGTCCTCCTTCTTCTTGAGGCTCTGGCTGAGCACCGTCACCTCGGCGCCCATCGCGGCCGCGATCTTGACGCCCATGTGCCCGAGCCCGCCGAGGCCGACGACGGCGACCTTCTTGCCGGGACCGGCGTGCCACTGGTTCAGCGGCGAGTAGGTGGTGATGCCGGCGCACAGCAGCGGAGCCGCGACGTCGAGCCCGATGCCCTCGGGGATCCGGCAGACGAAGGAGTCCTTGACCACGACCTGCTTGCTGTAGCCGCCGTAGGTGTTCTCGCCGTCGAAGCCGACGCCGTTGTAGGTCTGCACGTTGCCGCGCACGCAGAACTGCTCGGTGCCCGCGCGGCAGGGTTCGCACTCGCCGCAGGAGTCGACCATGCAGCCGACGCCGACGCGGTCGCCGACCCGGTGCGCGGTGACGGCGGAGCCGACGGCGGCGACGGTGCCCGCGATCTCGTGCCCGGGAACCATCGGGAAGATCGCGCTGCCCCACTCCTCGGCGGCCTGGTGCAGGTCGCTGTGGCAGATGCCCGCGTAGGCGATGTCGATGAGGACGTCGTCCGGGCGCAGGTCGCGGCGGTCGATCACGGTGCGTTCCAGGGGTGCACCGGCACTCGGCGCGGCCATGGCGGGTGTGGGAGCCACTGAGGCCTCCTGTTCCAGGGTTCGGTGATCATCCGCATTGCGGTATGCGCATGCGTTCCCCTAAAGTAAGAGGCTACTTACATTGCACGCAACCGACATCGTTGTGAGCTGCCTTATGCCGCGCGCCTACCACCACGGCGAATTGCGGGCCGCCCTGGTCGACGCCGCTCGCGAACTCCTCGCGGAACGCGGCGCGTTCTCGGTCGCCGAGGTCGCCCGCCGCTGCGGGGTGAGCTCCGCCGCCCCCTACCGGCACTTCCCGGACCGCGCCGCGCTGCAGGCCGAGGTCGCGCTCGCCGTGGCCGGCGAGCTGCGCGCGGAGGTCGTCGCCGCGACGGCGGCGCACGAGGACCCGGACCGGCGGCTGGCGGAAGCGGCCGCCGCCTACACCGGGTACTCGATCCGGCACCGGGCCGGGCTGCACGTGGTGTTCGCGGCGGAGCTGAGCGGCGACCGGTTCCCGGAGCTGCGCCGGGCCGCCCGCGAGCTCATCGACGAATACCTGGCGCTGTGCTTCGCGGCGGCCCCGTCGGCGCAGCGGGCCCTGCTGCTGATGGAGCAGCTGCTCACCCAGGCGCACGGCTACGCCACCTTCTACCTCGACGGCGTGCTGTCCCTGCAGGGCTACGACGTGGACGTGGTCTGCCGGAAGTCCGCGGAGGCCGCCATGACCACCATCCTCGGCGCCCGGCACTCCTGACCCGGAACCACCGTGGTCCGGTCAGCCCCGCGACTCCAGGAACTCCGCGGTGCTGCCGCTCATCAACGAGGTCAGGTAGAACGTCATCTCCTCGACCGGTTCCGGCCGCCCGTTCCGCAACCAGGTGGCGACGGTGCCGACGAACGCGTGCGACAGGAACGCGAGCAGGTACTCCGGCGGGCAGTACGCGGCGTCGACCCGCGCCCCCAGCACCGCGAAGTCGTCGGCGAGCAGGCCGCGCAGCGACCGGCGGCAGCGGCGCCGGAACCCGGTGCCCGCGGCGCCGCGGCACAGCAGCGGCAGCAGCTCCGCGTGCTCCTCGACGACCGCGAGGATCCCCGCGACCCGCAGCGTGAGGACCGGGTACAGCCCGGCGTCCCGGCCCGCCTCCCGCTGCGCCGAGCGGAACGCGGCGCACAGCTCGTCGAGCACCCGCTCGCCGAGCGACGCCACGTAGGCGCCGATGTCCGCGTGGCGCCGATAGAACGTGGTGCGCCCGACCCGGGCGCGACGCGCCAGCGCGGCGACGGTGATCCGGTCGACGTCGGATTCGGCACCGAGCTCGACCAGCGCGTGGCGCAACGCGGCCTCCACCCGGCCCGACCCGCGAACGACGTCCCGCACCGGGCCATGCTCCCACCGGCACC
>NZ_JAIUKC010000012.1:0-12896 GCF_020177435.1 Saccharopolyspora sp. 7B
GCGGCGAAGCCGCTGAGCGGAGACCCAGCACGCAACGGGACCACCCGCGGGTTCTCAGCGGTTCCCTCGCGAGGACAGCTTTTTCGCATGTGGCGGAGCCACTTGCGAAAAAGATCCCGCAGCGAGGGGGCCGCTGAGGTTCCGCCACCCCACCACCCGAGCAGCAGGGGGACGGCGCAGCCTCACCCGAGCGAGCGGAGGCCGCGCGTCTGTTCTGCCCGCACCGCCAGCTCGGCCTCGTCCGGGTAGTCCACGCCGAGCAGGGTGAGCCCGTGCGCGGGCGCCACCGCGCTGGTGCGCTCCCCGGCTCCGGCGAGCTCCGCGGGCCAGCCACCGCCGCGCCGCCCGTCCCCGACGAGCAGCAGCGCCCCCACCAGGCTCCGCACCATCGAGTGGCAGAACGCGTCCGCGCTCACCCGCGCCACGATCAGGTGCTCCGCCACCCGCTCCCATTCGAAGCGCTGCAGCTCCCGCACCGTCGTCGCGCCCTCCCGCGGCTTGCAGAACGCCGCGAAGTCCCGCAACCCCAGCAGGTCCAGCGAGGCCGCGTTCAGCGCCGCCACGTCCACCGGGCGGTTCCACGCCAAGGTGTCCCGCCGCCGCAGCGGATCGACTCCCCACGACGCGTCCGAGACCTGGTAGCGGTAGTGCCGCCGCAGCGCCGAGAACCGGGCGTCGAACCCCGCGGGAGCCACCCGCGCGTCCAGCACCCGCACGTCGCCCGGCAGGATCCGGTTCCAGCGGTGCCGCATCCGCTCCAGGTCCGGGATCCCGCGCTCGTCCACGGGGATCCGCACGGTCGAGCCGGGCTCGAACGGCACCACGTCCACGTGCACCACCTGACCGGTGGCGTGCACCCCGGCGTCGGTGCGTCCGGCCACCACCACCGAGCGCGGGACGTCGCGGCCCGGGGGCTGCTTGGCCAGCGCGTCCTCCAGCAGCCCCTGCACGGTGCGCCTGCCGGGCTGCTTCGCCCAGCCGGAGAAGTCGGTGCCCTCGTAGGACACGTCCAGGCGGAGACGAACCAGCCCGCCGTCCCCGTGGGGAGCGGCGGGCTCGTTCGCGGCGTCGTCGACCCGAATCAGGACTCGTCCTTCTTCGCGGTCTCCTCGACCCCTGCCTCAGCGGCGTCGTCGGCCTTGGCCTCGACGGCCTCGTCGGCCGTGGTCTCCTCGACCGCGGGAGTCTCCTCCGCAGCCGGGGTGGCCTCGGCGTCCTTGGCGAACTTGGTGCCGCGAGCGGCTTCCGCCTCGGCGGTGACGGTCTTCTCCGTCACCAGGGCGATCACGGCCATCTTGGCGCTGTCACCGCGACGCGGCATCGCCTTGACGATCCGGGTGTAGCCGCCCGGCCGCTCCGCGAAGTGCGGACCGATCTCGGCGAAGAGCTTGTGCACGACGTCCTTGTCGCGGATGGTCTTCATGACCTCGCGACGGTTGTGCAGGTCGCCCTTCTTGGCTTTGGTGATCAGGCGCTCGGCGAGCGGACGCAGCCGCTTCGCCTTCGCCTCGGTAGTCGTGATCTTGCCGTGCTCGAACAGCGACGTGGCCAGGTTGGCCAGCATCAGCCGCTCGTGCGCCGGCGACCCGCCGAGACGCGCTCCCTTGGTGGGGGTGGGCATCGCTTGCTCCTCTCAAGGCGCGGATCGGGTGGCCCTCCCGCGCAACACAGCTACAGCTGCTCTGTCTCCGCGTAGTCCTGACCGTCGTCGTAGCCGTTGTCCTCGGCCACCGACAAGGAGCCCAGCGGGGTGTCGTCGTCCGCCGACCAGCCCTCCGAGGCGTACTCGGCAGCGGCGGCCGACGGGTCGAACCCGGGCGGGCTGTCCTTGAGGGACAGGCCCAGACCCACCAGCTTCAGCTTGACCTCGTCGATGGACTTCGCACCGAAGTTGCGAATGTCCAGCAGGTCGGCCTCGCTGCGCGACACCAGCTCACCGACGGTGTGGATCCCCTCCCGCTTGAGGCAGTTGTAGGAACGCACCGTCAGGTCCAGGTCCTCGATCGGCATCGCGTAGGCCGCGATGGTGTCGGCCTCCGCGGGCGACGGCCCGATCTCGATGCCCTCGGCATCCACGTTGAGCTCGCGCGCCAACCCGAACAGCTCGACCAGGGTCCGACCGGCCGACGCGACCGCGTCGCGCGGCGTGATCGACGGCTTGGTCTCGACGTCCAGGATCAGCTTGTCGAAGTCGGTGCGCTGCTCGACGCGGGTCGCCTCGACCTTGTACGTCACCTTCAGCACCGGCGAGTAGATCGAGTCGACCGGGATGCGGCCGATCTCGGCACCGGTCTGCTTGTTCTGCACCGCCGGGACGTAGCCGCGACCGCGCTCGACGACGAGCTCGATCTCCAGCTTGCCCTTGCCGTTGAGCGTGGCGATGTGCAGATCCGGGTTGTGCACGGTGACCCCGGCCGGCGGCACGATGTCGGCCGCGGTGACCTCACCGGGGCCCTGCTTGCGCAGGTACATCGTGACCGGCTCGTCCTCCTCGGAGCTCGTGACGAGCTCCTTGAGGTTCAGGATGACGTCGGTGACGTCCTCCTTCACGCCCGGGATGGTGGTGAACTCGTGCAGCACACCGTCGATCCGCAGGCTGGTGACGGCCGCACCGGGGATCGAGGACAGCAGGGTGCGGCGCAGCGAGTTGCCGAGGGTGTAGCCGAAGCCGGGCTCCAGCGGCTCGATGACGAACCGGGAGCGGGTCTCGGTCACGGCCTCTTCGGCCAGTGAGGGTCGCTGGGAGATGAGCATGTGAGTTTCCTTTGCCTACGACGCCCGCTATTTGACGTCGGTGGAATGGCTGCCCGCGGCGAACCGCGAGCGGACGGCGGAATCCGGCTCCGCCGCCCGGACGGCCACCGCCGGCGACCTGGTGGGGCCGCCGGCGGGAAGCATCACTTCGAGTAGTACTCGACGATGAGCTGCTCGGTGACCGGGGTGTCGATCTGCGCGCGCTCCGGGAGCTGGTGCACCAGGACGCGGAGGTTCGACGGGACGACCTGCAGCCACGCCGGCACCGGCCGCTCGCCCAAGGTCTCCTTGGCGATGATGAACGGCGTGGTGTTGATCGACTTCGGCTTCACGTCGATGATGTCGAACTTCGAGACCTGGAAGCTCGGAACGTTCACCTTGGTGCCGTTGACCACGAAGTGGCCGTGGCTGACCAGCTGCCGCGCCATCCGCCGGGTGCGGGCCAGGCCCGACCGGTAGATCACGTTGTCCAGGCGGGACTCCAGCAGCTGCAGGAGGTTCTCGCCGGTACGGCCGGTGCGGCGGTTGGCTTCCTCGTAGTACGAGCGGAACTGGCGCTCGAGGATGCCGTAGGTGAAACGAGCCTTCTGCTTCTCCTGGAGCTGCAGCAGGTACTCGGTTTCCTTGATGCGCGCGCGCCCGTGCTGACCCGGCGGGTACGGACGACGCTCGAACGCCTGGTCCCCACCGATGAGGTCAACCTTCAGACGGCGGGACTTGCGGGTCGCGGGACCGGTGTAACGTGCCATCTTCTTCTACTCCTCTCCCGCGATCAGACCCGGCGCCGCTTGGGCGGCCGGCAACCGTTGTGCGGCTGCGGGGTCACGTCCTGGATCGTGCCGACCTCGAGGCCGGCGGCCTGCAGCGAGCGGATCGCCGTCTCGCGGCCCGAACCCGGGCCCTTCACGAAGACGTCGACCTTCTTCATGCCGTGCTCGGCGGCCTTGCGGGCAGCGTTCTCAGCGGCCATCTGCGCGGCGTACGGGGTGGACTTGCGGGAGCCCTTGAACCCGACGTGGCCCGCGGAGGCCCAGCTGATCACAGCACCGGTCGGGTCCGTGATGGACACGATGGTGTTGTTGAAGGTGCTCTTGATGTGCGCCTGTCCGTGCGCGACATTCTTCTTTTCCTTGCGCCGCACCTTCTTGACGGCGCCGGTGCGAGACTTGGGTGGCATAGCTGTCGTGGTCTCCTAGCGACGCTTACTTCTTCCCGGCCTTCTTCTTGCCGGCGACCGTCTTCTTCGGCCCCTTGCGGGTACGGGCGTTGGTCTTCGTCCGCTGCCCGTTCAACGGGAGGTGGCGGCGGTGCCGCGTCCCCTCGTAGCAACCGATCTCGATCTTCCGGCGGATGTCGGCCGCGACCTCGCGGCGCAGGTCACCCTCGACCCGAAAATTGTTCTCGATGTAGTCGCGGAGCTTCGCGAGCTGCTCGTCGTCGAGATCCTTCGCGCGGGCGTCGAACGAGATGTCCGTCGCCTTCAGGATCTCCTGGGAACGGCTGCGGCCGATCCCGAAGATGTAGGTCAGCGCGACCTCCATGCGCTTGTCGCGCGGGAGGTCGACACCGGTGATCCGTGCCATTGCGGCAGGTCTCCTTCGTGTCGTTCCAGGTCTGCAACCCCAGCCACCTCCGCGCCGCGGACGGCGCGAAGCCCCGGCCTGGAACCGGGGGTCGACCGGCTCACCTCGCGAGCCGGCAGGTCAGGGGAGTTCCCTTGGATTGTCTGTAGCTACCCGTCTGCGACGGACGCGATCAGCCCTGGCGCTGCTTGTGGCGCTGGTTGTCGCAGATGACCAGGACCCGCCCGTGACGGCGGATGATCTGGCACTTGTCGCAGATCTTCTTCACACTCGGTTGGACCTTCACGGCCTGTGCTCTCCTGCTCGGACGCGTGCCCGGTCTCCCGGACACCGTGGAGGTCACTTGTAGCGGTAGACGATGCGCCCACGGGAAAGGTCGTAGGGCGAGAGCTCCACGACGACCCGGTCCTCGGGCAGGATGCGGATGTAGTGCTGACGCATCTTGCCACTGATGTGCGCGAGGACCTTGTGCCCGTTCTCCAACTCGACGCGGAACATCGCGTTGGGGAGCGGCTCGATCACGCGACCCTCGACCTCAATGGCCCCGTCTTTTTTGCCCATGTCCTCCGCGTTTCGTGACGGTGACGGTTGGTAAGGCTTGCGCCTTCGGCCACCTGACCAGGAGACTTCCCCCAGGACTGGTGGCAGGCGCACTGCGGCCGGTCCGGACGCCCTGAGCCCTGCGGCGTGAACCGCTGGACACCCGTGGGGCGACTTGGCCAGCGAGCCGGAACCGACCCCCTGCACGCGCCCCCTGCGAGCAGGACGCACGACGAACCGGCGCGATGAGTGCGCCGTTGCTCCACTGTACGCGCACGCGGATCGCGCCTTCACCCGGGGCCGGGCAACACCCCAGGTCGGCGGGCTCGGCCGGTTCGGCGGACGCCCGCGGGCCGGGTCCGTCCCGGCGCGGCGGTGGGACGGGACCGCCCACTCGGGCGGTTGCGGGGCCGCTCGCGGGCTGTCTACGTTCGATCTCACCCGGCGGCGCGACGACGACGTCGCCCGGAGCCGCGGGCACTCCGGTCACCGGTGCCTCCGCCGCGCACCCCGGCCACGGGAAGCCGCGAGGCCGCCCGCCCAGGGCATCGGCCACCCCAGCGATCCCGTTCCGACCACCGAACCGCGCTTCGAGGAGAGCAGTGACCGCCCAACAGGACCGTCCCGCCAGCACTCGCCCGTCCGGCCTGCCCGGCAAGCTCGGCGAGTACCGCGCCTTCCTCGCCGGAGCCGTGCGCAACCCGCAGAAGGTCGGCGCGGCCACCCCCACCTCGGCGGCGGTCGCCGGGGTCGTCGCCCAGGTGGTGCCCACCACCGGCCAGCCCGTGGTGCTGGAGCTCGGCCCCGGCACCGGTTCGCTCAGCGGCGGCATCCGGGATCGGCTGCCCGCCGGGGCCCGGCACGTCGGCATCGAGCTCGTCGACGAGATGGTGCGCCACCTGCAGGTGCACGCCCCGTGGATGGAGCTGGTCCACGGCGACGCAGGCGACCTGGTCCCGCTGCTGGCCGAACGGGGCGTCGACCAGGTGGACGCCGTGATCAGCAGCCTGCCCTGGTCGCTGCTGGGCGAAGCCGACCAGGACCGGATCCTCGGCGAGGTCACCAAGGTGCTCGCCCCGCACGGCGCGTTCACCGCGCTGACCTACCTGCCCGCCGAGCACAACACCGGCGGGCGGCGCTTCCGGCAACGGCTCGCCGCCACCTTCGACGAGGTCATCACGCACACCACGTGGCGCAACCTCCCGCCGATCCTGCACTACATCTGCCGCCGACCGCTGCTCTGATCGGACGGACCGCCCAGCGCACGCAATTCCCCCGCACGGCAGCGTCATCGCCCGCGCGCGGCGCCCGAGTCGCTACCGTGCCGCACGGACCGCCCGACCGATCCAGGAGCGCCGAGTGAGCAAGCGAGCCAAGCTGCACGAGTACCGCACCTTCGTCACGCGAGCCGTGCGGCAGCCCGGAACCGTAGGTGCGGTGCTGCCCACCTCCGAGCACGTGGCCCGCGCGGTCGCCGAGGTCGTACCCGCGCACGGGACGCCGACGGTCCTCGAACTGGGCCCCGGCACGGGGGCGCTGAGCGGCGCGCTGCACGAACGGCTGCCCGCGGGCGCCGACCACTTCGCGGTGGAGATCGACTCGGAGATGGTGCGCTACCTCGCCGCGACCAAGCCGTGGCTGGAGGTCATCGAGGGCGACGCCGGGCACCTCGGCGACCTGCTGCGCACCGCGAACCGCAACCAGGTCGACGCGGTGATCAGCAGCATCCCGTGGACCCTGCTGCCGGCGGACAAGCAGCGCGAACTGCTCGCGGAGGTCGCGAAGGCGCTGACCCCCGGCGGCGTGTTCACCACCGTCACCTACGTGACGACGCTGTGGCGGCGGAACACGATCGCCTTCACCGAACTGCTGCGGGAGACCTTCGAGGAGGTCCTGCCGCGCAGCACCGTGTGGCGCAACGTCCCGCCGGCCCGCGTCTACGTCTGCCGCCGCCCCCGCTGACCCCTGCCGCCGCAGCCCTGCCGCGAACGCGTGCTCGCGGGCGGGCCGGTGGCCCCGAACAGCGGAACGCCCCACCCGCCGGATCGGCGAGCGGGGCGTCCTGCGCGTTCGGGTCCGGTCAGCTCTCCGGGGCGGTCAGCACCCAGGGGCCGTTCTCGGTGATCGCGACGGTGTGCTCCCAGTGGGCCGCGCGGGAACCGTCGACGGTGACCACGGTCCACTCGTCGTCGAGCTCCTCCGTCTCCGCGGAACCCAGCGTCAGCATCGGCTCCACCGCCAGCGCCATGCCGACCCGCAGCTTCGGACCGCGGCCCGGCTTGCCGAGGTTCGGCAGGAAGGGCTCCATGTGCATCTCGGTGCCGATGCCGTGCCCGCCGTACTCGGCGATGATCCCGTACTGGTTGCCGTCGGCCTTGGCCGCGGCCTGGGCGGCGCTCTGCACCGCGTGCGAGATGTCGGTGAGGTGCGCACCGGCCTGGGCGCGCTGCAGACCGGCCCACATGGCCTTGCGGGTCGCGTCGGACAGCGCCTGGTCGCGGGCGCTGACGGTGCCGACGGACAGCGTGACCGCGGAGTCCCCGTGCCAACCGTCCAGGATCGCCCCGCAGTCCACCGAGAGCAGGTCGCCGTCGGCGAGCACCTCGGACTTCGAGGGGATGCCGTGCACGACCTTCTCGTTCAGCGACGCGCAGATCGACGCCGGGAAACCGTGGTAGCCCTGGAACGACGGGACCGCGCCCGCGTCCCGGATCACCTGCTCGGCGAGCTCGTCGAGCTCACCGGTGCTCACGCCCGGCTCCGCTTTCGCGGTCACCGCGGCGAGCGCGTCGGCGACGACCAGCCCAGCGGCCCGCATGGCCTCGATCTCGCCGGTCGATTTGAGCTCGATGCCCTTGCCTCGCCGAAACACCCGTGCTCCCGTCCGTTCCTCGGTGCCGCTCGTCAGGCCTTCTGGCCCAGCGCGTCCAGCGCGCGGTCGGTGATCTCCTCGACCGAACCGAGCGCGTTGATCTTGACCACCTTGGGGCGGTAGTAGTCCAGCAGCGGCTCGGTCTCCGAGTGGTAGACCGCGAGCCTGCGCCGGATCACGTCCTCGGTGTCGTCGGAGCGGCCGCGGGCCAGCATGCGGCTCACCAGCTCCTCCTCCGGCACGTCGAACTGGAGGACCGCGGACAGCTCCATGCCGTTCTCGGCCAGGATCTCGCCGAGCACGTCGGCCTGCGGCGTGGTGCGCGGGAACCCGTCGAGCAGGAACCCCTTCTGCGCGTCCGGCTCCGCGAGGCGCTCCCGCACCATCTCGTTGGTGACCTCGTCGGGCACCAGTTCACCGGCGTCGATGTAGGACTTGGCCTGCTGCCCGAGCGGCGTGGAATTGCCGATGTTCGCCCGGAACAGGTCGCCGGTGGAGATGTGCGGAACGGCGAGCCGTTCGCCCAGCACGGCCGCTTGGGTGCCCTTGCCCGCACCCGGCGGGCCGACGAGAACCAATCGCACCAAGGGTCTGCCTCCGAATCATTCCGGTGGTCTGCCGCCACCTTCGTCGAGCGCTCCGCACTCACCCCGTGGAGTGCGGATGCTGGTCACCGCGCGCGTTGCCCGGCGCTCCGGCGACCGTGCGGTGCGCCTGGGATCTCAGCCCAGGCAGGCACCGCGTCAGACGTCGCCGCGGACGGACACCCTAGTGCAAGCGCTGCGCGGAACCCCGTGAGTGAGCTTCCGCGATGCGAAACGCCGTGTCCGGTATCCGTTGTCCGACGAGTTTACCGGAGGAAACCCTCGTAGTTCCGCTGCGTGAGTTGGCTCTCGATCTGCTTCACCGTGTCCAAGCCGACGTTGACCATGATCAACACAGCGGTGCCGCCGAACGGGAAGTTCTGGTTCCCGCCCTGGCCGGTCAGGCCCAGGAAGAAGTTCGGCAGGATCGCGATGATGCCCAGGTACAGCGAACCGGGCAGCGTGATCCGGGAGAGCACGAAGCTCAGGTACTCCGCGGTCGGCCTGCCGGGCCGGATGCCGGGGATGAACCCGCCGAACTTCTTCATCTCGTCCGCCCGCTCTTCCGGGTTGAACGTGATCGAGACGTAGAAGTAGGCGAAGAAGATGATCATCGCCATGTACAGCAGGATGTGCACCCAGCTGGACGGGTCGACGATGTAGGTCTGGATGAACCGCGCCCACCAGGAGTCCTGGTTGCCCGCGAGCTGCCCGAGCAGCTGCGGCAGGTACAGCAGCGAGGAACCGAAGATCACCGGGATCACACCGGCCTGGTTCACCTTCAACGGCAGGTAGGTCGAGGTGCCGCCGTACATGCGGCGCCCGATCATCCGCTTCGCGTACTGCACCGGGATGCGGCGCTGCGCCTGCTCGATGAAGACCACCGTCGCGATGATGGCCACCGCGAACACCAGGATCACCGCGAACACCAGGCCGCCGTGCGTCTGCAGGATCTGGCCGCCCTCGGCGGGGATCCGCGCCGCGATCGAGGTGAAGATGAGCAGCGACATGCCGTTGCCGATACCGCGCTCGGTGATCAGCTCGCCCATCCACATCAGCAGTGCGGCGCCCGCCGTCATCACGACCACGATCGTGATGAGGTTCAGCACCGAGCTGTCCGGGATGACGTCCGCGGTGCAGTTCGGGAACAGCTGGCCGCGCTCGGCGAGCGCGACGATGCCGGTCGCCTGCAGCACCGCCAGCGCGATCGCCAGGTACCGGGTGTACTGCGTCAGCTTCGCCTGGCCGGACTGGCCTTCCTTCTTCAGCTGCTCGAAGCGTGGAATGACCACCTGGAGCAGCTGCACGATGATGCTCGCGGTGATGTAGGGCATGATGCCCAGCGACAACACCGACAACTGCAACAACGCGCCACCGCTGAACAGGTTCAACAGCGAGAAGACGCTCTGACTGCCCTGCAACTCCTGGTAGCACTGCTGGACGTTCGGGTACGAGACCCCCGGGGAGGGAATCGTGGCGCCGAGCCGGTACAGCACGACCATGCCCAGAGTGAACAGGATCTTGCGGCGCAGGTCCGGCGTCGCCAGAGCCGAGCGGAAGGCGCCGAGCACGCGAACCTCCTGGTGCGCAAGCCGGGAGTACCGGCCGAACGATGGCCGGCTTCCCAATTCCTCGTACACGGGGCCGGCACGGCTGGAAAATCCACAGCACCGTGCTCGGCACGGTGCTGCCTGGGCGACTCTAGCAGGTCGCCTAACGCGTCCCGCCGGTCGGCGGTGATCCGCCGCACCTCGGATCGTTCCCGTTCGACGAACACGACTGGGAACGACCCGAGCGACGCACGGTGACCGCCACCGCCGAGGCCGAGCACCCCGCTCCGCGCGACGGGGAAAACCCCCACACCGCCCGAATTCGAAACCACACGAAGAGTCGCGCGGTCCGCCATGTCAGCGGCGAAGCCGATGAGCGGAGACCACCCGAGCAAGAGGACCACCCGCGGGTTCTCAGCGTTCTCCTCGCGAGGACAGCGTTTCCTCCGGTGGCGGAGCCACCGGTGAGAACGATCCCGCAGCGAGGAGGACGCTGAGGTTCCGCCACCCCACCCCCGGAGCAAGACGAGCGGAGCAGATCAGCCGCAGTTCGCGGCGTGCTCCTCCTCCGTCATCGGGCTGGTGTCCTGGACGACCGTGCTCTGCTGGTCCTCGGCCGGGCCGGTGACCTCCATCGGCACGTACCAGATGTAGTGGTCGTAGAACTTGTCCTCGAAGTGCAGCTCGTAGGTGCCCGTCACCTTCTGCATCTTCGGTCCGTAGTAGACCCGCCCGGCGTCGCCCGGCTGCACGTCGATGTTCGTCGTCTGGCTCTCGGTGTGGGATTCCTTCCACTCGTGGCCGTAGCTGGCCTTGAAGGTCACCTTGAACACCTCGCCGAACGAGGTCGACATGGACAGCCCGAGGCTGTTGCTCTCCGAGGTGGTGTCGGACCAGCTGACGCCCATCCGCTGCGGCAGCTCGGTGCAGTTGAACGTCGGGCTGCCCACCTGCTCCGAGGTGTTCTGGAAGTACTCGGGCTCGCCCTCCGGGTGGAACACGCAGCTGTCGGTGCCGTTGTCGCACTTCTCCAGGAGTTCGCGAGCGGTCGGTTCCTCCGCGGCGGAGGCGGGCGGGGCGATCAGCAGTCCCGCGGCGGCGGTCGCGGCCGCGGCGGTGGCGATGCGTCGGATCATCGGGAGACCTCTTCTCGATCGGAGCTCGGCGCGGTCCGCGGCGCGTGGGGGCTGGGGCCGGGCGGCGGGCCCGCCGTTCCCGTCACGGGCATTGGGAGATCTCCTCCTCCGTCATGTCCCGCACGTGCTGGCTGACCGCGCTCGTCGGGTCCGGGGCCGGCCCGGTGATCTCCATCGGCACGTACCAGATGTAGTGGTCGTGGAACTTGTCCTCGAAATGCAGCTCGTAGGTGCCCTTCACCTTCTGCATCTGCGCGGCGCGCTCCACCGAACCCACCTGGTTCGGTTCGGTGTCCACGTGGGTCGTCTGGGATTCGGTGTGCGATTCCTCCCAGGTGTGCTCGTAGCTCTGCTCGTAGGCGACGGCGAAGACCTTGCCGAACCCGGCTTCCGTGGTCATGGACAGGCCGACGCTGTTGCTCTGCGAGGTGGTGTCCGACCACTCCACCGAGAACCGCTGCAGGCCGTCGGTGCAGTTGTAGACCGGGTCGCCGACGGTGTGCCGGTCCTCCACGTAGTACTCGGGTTGCCCTTCCGGGTGGAACACGCAGCTGTCGGTGCCGTTGTCGCACTTCTCCATCAGCTCGCGGGTGGTCGGTTCGTCGGCGGCCGAGGCCGCGGGGGCGAAGGCCAGCGAGGCCAGCGAGAACGCGGAGACGAGCACCGCGCTGGTCCGGCGTGGGGACATGGCTTCTCCTCGTTGAGAGCGGGGCCCGCGGCGGAACTCGGTGCGGGGGGGGGGGATCGCGCCGCGGGGAGATCCGGCCGCCCGATCGCTCAGCTCAGCCCGACCGACTGGGTGCGGTCGTTCATCAGGTCACCGACGTAGGCGGTGTTCTCCTTGAACGGCCCGTCGCGGTCGCCGCCGAGGCCCGGCTCGGGGTACAGCCAGATCCAGCAGTCGCCCCACGGCTGCACCGAGGTGACCCGGTCCTTCCAGTCGTCCGGCAGGTCGATCTGGTAGTCGACCCAACCGTCCTTCTCGCACAACCCGGAGCCGTAGATGGTGAAGCTGTCGCCGCCGTAGTTCTCCTCGTCGAACAGCGTGCCCTGGACGACCTCGCCGTCCCGGGTGTCCGCGGCGGCGGCGCCGGCGCTGCCGGTGGCTTCGGCGAGGGTGTCGAAGCAGTGCTGCTGCCCGGTGTCGGCGTGGAAGGCGCAGTGCCGCGCGGGGGCGGCGTCCGTGGTCCCGGCCGCGGTGGCGACTCCGGGAATGGCGGCCGTCAGCAGCGACATCGCCACCAGCGGGAGTCCTGCGCGCAACGTTCGAAGCCGCATGTCCGCTCCTCAGGTCTTCGTCGATCGGAGGTGTGCTTCGGGGCACTTGCCCGATCAAGGTAGAGCGGCCCGAGATTGGTCTGCACCAGCAAATGGGAGGGCTGCATTCGGCGGAACGGCGGCGGGCGCTCACACTTTTCGCGGCGGCCGTTCGGCGCAGCACCACTGCTCCGAGAGCCCCGCGCGGCGACCGGAACCACGAGCGCCGAACGACGAAACCCCAGCGCAGCAAGGCCCTCATCCGCTCGGCGCCGACATCGGCCGCACCCGGTCGGGAACGCGGAGCGGACCGGCCGCGCACCACCGCCGTTCACCGCGGCGGCACGATCCGTTCACCACGGCGGCGCGGAAACCGCGGCGCAGCGCGCCCCGCACCCGGCTGACGAACCGGAATCGCAGGTCAGCGCCTCGCGCCCGCGAGGTGGAACGGCGAAGAACCAGGAAATCACCAGAATCCGGCGTTCCGGCCCCGCACATGCGAAAGGGGCCGCCCCCCCCCAGGGGGCCCGGCCCCCACGCCCCGGTCACCCCGGGGGTCAGCGGTCCCGCGTGGTGGCCGCACCCCCCCCCGGCGGGGGAGTGTCCAGCGCCCGGCCGGG